>JAFASN010000022.1 GCA_019244415.1 Verrucomicrobiota bacterium
CGATCATCCACCCGCTCCGGCACGCCGTAAGTCCCGCGCTCGTGCGTGACCGGATTTTCGTAAACAACTTCGTCCCAGCACGACTTGTAGAAGTTTTCCTGCCGAATCGCGTCCAGCGCCGGATTGTTCGCTTCCTGCGCGACGAACTGGTCGAGCTTCGTGAATGCGCCGCGTGCTGCCCATTCGCTCACCGCATAACGATCGAACAGGATCAGGTCCGGCGGCATGCCTCCGGCGACGCTGACAAGGAAACGCGTCGGGTCCGCGGTCTGGTCACGCGACGCGTTCTGCCCGCTGACGATTTTGTACCCGGGATGCTCGGCCTCAAATTGTCGCATCGCCCGCTCGACTGACGGAGCTTCCGGCCCAGCATCACCGAGATAAACGATCTCGGTAACATTGCGCTCGTCACGCTGGATGGCGCGCTCTGGATTTAAGGACCAAAGGGTGCCGAGGAGAACGGCCACGCCAATGACGAGAAGCCATGTTTTCACCGCGGCTCAAAAAGCGTGGCGCGACGGGCGAGGACAACCAGCCGAAGCAAAGCCATCATATATTGTTATACAACATATGATCTAGCTCATCACGTCGTCGAGACAGCCCAGCAGATGCGCTACGGTTTCTTCCGTTTCGTCACCCATATTCGAGAGGCGGAATGTTTGGCCCTTTATTTTCCCGTAGCCGCCATCGATCAGGAGATGGTGTCGCTCGCGCAATTCGCGCACGAGCTTGGCAACGTCGATGCCGCGATTGTTCTTAACGCACGTCAGGGTCACGGAGCGAAAGCCCTCTTCGGCAAAAAAATCCAAGCCGCGTTCACGCACCCAGTCGTGGACGAGCGCGTTTGTGCGTTTGTGGCGTTCGAATCGCGCGGACAAACCTTCGCTGAAAATGTCCTCGAGCTTCGATTGCATGGCGAAGATGTGGCCAATACTCGGCGTACTCGGCGTCATCCAATCGCGCTGCTGTTTCCTGAATTCGAGGAAATCGAAGTAGTAACCGCGGTCGCGATTTTCCTCGGCGCGCGCGATCGCCTTTTCCGAAACGCTGAAAAGCGAGAAACCAGGTGGCAAGGCGAGGGCTTTTTGCACGCCGGTCACCATCACGTCGATGCCGAGCGCGTCCATTTGAATGGGCACAGCTGAGAATGACGAGACGGTGTCGAGGATGAGCGCGACCTCTGGGTACTTCGCCAGGGTGCAGCAGATCTCCGGCAACGGGTTCATCACGCCCGTGGACGTTTCATTATGGATAAGCGTGACGGAATCGAAGCGGCCGCTGGCCAGCGCGCGATCGAGTTCGCGATGATCGATGTGTTCGCCCCATTCGACCTGGAGCGGCTCAGCTTGTTTGCCGCAGCGCCGCGCGACGTCGAGCCATTTGTCCGAGAATGCGCCGCACATGCAACAGAGTACGCGCTCGCGCACGACGTTGCGGATGGCGGCTTCCATTACGCCCCAGGCTGATGAAGTACAAAGGAAAACCGGCTGGGTTGTGCCGAAGAGTTCCTGAAGTCTCGGGTGAATATCGCGATACAAATTTTTGAAGGCGTCGCCGCGGTGACCGATGACCGGATGGGCAAACGCGGCGAGCGTTTTCGGCGAAACCTCGACCGGTCCGGGAATGAAAAGCTTGTCGTGCGGCGGCGAAGTACTCATGTGATTACATTCGTTTGCGCCAGTACCAAAGTACGGCGCTGACACCAAACCAGAGTACGGTGGCGAGTGCTAGCACGAGCCAGGCCGAGAGCCGCGGCAAGAGAAGCCATACCGTGCAGGCAAACGTCATCAGCCCGATGCTGCCGATCACTGCGCCCGCAGCCTGCGCCCCAACCGCGCGGCGTGCGCGTTGCTCGCCATGCAAGCCGAGCTTTTCTTTTCGTTCGCGCTCCTGCTTCTCCGCCAGGGTGGCACTCGCCGGAAAAATGGCGGGAAAGGCGAGGAACAGCCCGCCAACGATGGGGCCGAAGCGGGCGGCGATAATGCCGGCGATGGCGGTGATGGCGCCGCCGAATGCAAAACGCACCACGTAATCGTGCCACTTGCACTGCTTGAGCGATGATGGATCGATGCAGACAATCATCGGAGCAACACGGCCCAGATACCGAATGCAACCGCAAACCAAAGTACGACGGCGGCGGAAGTAACGGGGAGGGCTGAGTACTTGAAACGCATCATCGTCCAGCAGACGACCTGGCAATAAACGGCGAGCGCGAACGCGCCAGCCATCATCGAAAGCGCTTCGGCGGCAGCGTACGTTCCGCCGTGTTTCGCGATGGTGAGGCTGAGTGTGGCCAGCGCGACCGACGGCGCGGCGCCGAAAATTCCACCGAAGCTTTTCGGTTTGAACAAGTCCCCGATGACGGCAAAAAGCGAAACAACAACGCCGCCGACGAGAAATCGCACGACGACGTCACTCATGCCAGCAGCTGTTGATGGTTGTTCATGCGGCAGCAATGTGCGAAAACCGGTGCCGATTCAAAATGAAATGAGCGACGAGCAGCAGAGCGCCAGCACGGACAAGAGCAAACTCGAGACGGAGCTTCTCGCCAACGAGCGTACTTTCCTGGCCTGGGTGCGCACGAGCATCGCGGTCATGAGCCTCGGTTTCGTCATCGCCAGGTTCGGCATCTGGTTGCGCGAGCTGGCGGAGAAAATCAACCCGCAGATGCAACACGGCGCGACTGGTGTGTCGCTGCCGCTGGGCGCGACGATGATCGCGTTTGGAGGTGTACTGACGCTGCTCGCCGGCTGGCGTTACCACGTGGTGAACCGCGTGATTAAATCGGGGAAGATCGAAGCTGATCCCAAGATGGTGACGTTGATCACCATCGCGGTTGTCCTGCTCTCTGCCACGATCATTATTTACATGCTGGTCACGGCAGCGACGGCGCATAGCTAGGAAAAGCAGGCCGGTAGCGCAACGAAATCCGTTTCTCAACGAGAGAGAACGGAGTTAAATCATGCCAAGAGGAAGCAAATCAAAGTACACCAGCAAACAGAAACGCCAGGCGAAGGACATCGAGAAAAGCTACGAGAAGCGCGGTACTTCAAAGAAAGAAGCGGAGCATCGCGCCTGGGCGACCGTAAATAAACAGAGCGGCGGCGGAAAAAAGAGCGGCAGCGGTCGGGGCAAAAAGAGCAGCGCAACGTCTTCGCGCAAAGGCGGCCACAAGGGCGGCAAGTCGTCCAGCTCGCGCAGCAAGAAACGTTAAGGCGAAGGTTCTCGCGCTGTCTCATCGTCATCCTGAGCGAAGCGCAGCGAAGTCGAAGGATCCCGAGACACAGCGCACAGTCAATTTGACGCGATCCCTCGACTTCGCTCGGGATGACGGCTTGTTTTCGCGAAATCGATTGATGCGCACACCGAAAAACGCTGACCTGCACGGAAGCGCGCCGGATAAATGCGAGGTGGCGCTGCTGATCGTGGACGTCATCAATGATCTGGAATTTCCCGAGGCGAAACAATTGCTGCGATTCGTGCGGGCGATGTCCCGCAAGCTGGCGACACTAAAGCGGCGCGCGAAAGCGGCAGGCGTGCCCGTCATTTACGTAAACGATAACTTCGGCCGCTGGCGTTCGGATATTCGCAAGCTCGTCGAGCACTGCCGGAAAGGGCAAGGGCGCGAACTGGTGGATACATTGCGGCCGGATGAGGACGATTACTTTGTACTTAAGCCGAAGCACTCCGGGTTTTTCTCCAGCACGCTTGAGACGTTGCTGCGCTACCTCGACGCGCGGCGGCTCATTATCACCGGCATCGCTGGTAATTTCTGCGTGCTGTTTACGGCGAATGACGCGTACATGCGCGATTACGAATTGATGGTGCCGGCGGATTGCACGATCTCGAACACGGAGAAGGAAAATCGGCAGGCGCTTGCGCTAATGGAGCGTTATCTGAAAGCTGACATTCGTCCGTCCACGCGCATCAAATTTTCACCGCGTGGAAAAGGCGCGCGTGTGGCGAAGAGATGACCTTGCGCGGGCACGATAACCGCTCGTTAATCTAAAACGCTATGCAATTGCCAGTGAACATCACCTACCGCGGGCTCGATAAGAGCGATGGGATTGAACAAATGGTGCTAGAGAAGGCCTCACGCCTCGACAAGTTTTGCGATCACATCAGCCGATGCGATGTGGCGATCGAGCAGCCAAACCACGGGCACAAAAAAGGGAATCCATTCCGGGTGCGCATCGACGTGACGGTGCCGCCGGGGCATGAGCTGGTAGCTGAGGAAGAACGCGCTGATAACGGCACGCACGAACCGCTCACGAAAGCGGTGCACGACGCCTTTAAAACAATGGAGCGCCAGCTTCGGCACTTAGTAGAAAAGCAGCGGCGCGAATAGCGCGGAGACCGGGCGCTATAGCGGCTCTGACGCAATGAAAGCGCAGCGGCCGACATCAATACATTCTCCCGCCTGAGTACAGCGGCCGCTTTTACTTGCCGCGGCCGGTTTTCTCCTGGAGCTCGTCGATTTTCTTCGATGCTTCCGCTTTGGTCAGCTTGTCATCGAACTCTTCGCCCGCTTCCCTGCACAACGTTTGCAAATATGAGCGCTGCGGACCTGTCATTGGCTCATCGCCGGTGGTCCAATCTTCCGGGTCCTTCTCCGGGTTCTGCATGGCTGGTGTCTCGTCTTGATCGTTTGCCACACAGAGAATTCGCCGACGCGAAGGCGTTTGGCCTTGCGGAACCGGCCAGAGCTTGTGCGCAATACGATGTTGGGAGTGAGATGCGAAACGCGATCACAAGCAGAAAAGTTGAAGTGGCGCTCCCAGATCTCGCGCTGGTTGCCGTCGCGCACGGCATAGGTGGAATCGGCGCAGGGCTGCTTCTGAGCCAGCTTCTTCGTCGCAACGCGCGGCGAACGCTGGGGGCCACTCTGCTCGCCGTCGGAATTCTCGCGAAAATCCCCCTCGTCCTCCGCTTGCGCTCGCAGCTCGACTAGCGTCGCTTGCACGCGCCGCGCGCGCATGGCATAAAAGCGCCCGCCCCAAGCCATGCCTGCTCTCAATGCCCAAACGAGCGATGCTGCGCTCGACGCGCAAGTTTTCTGGGTGCGTCACCGCACGGAAATCGCAGCGGCGATTGTTGTACTTTTACTGGCGGTAATCGCGATTGCCGGCTGGCGTTTCGCGCGTGAAAGACGAGAAACCGCGGCCTCCGCTGCGTTCGCCGCCGCGAAGACGGCAGGTGATTACCAGCGAGTCATCAGCCGCTATGATGGTACTCCTGCGGCTGCCGGCGCCTATCTGCTGCTGGCCGAGGATCAGCGCAACGCCGGGAAGCTGGCCGACGCGAACGCGACGTTGCAGCGCTTCATCGACAAATTCCCGCACCACGAATTACTCAGCACCGCCCGCATGAGCATGGCGGCAAACCTCGATGCGATGGGCAAGCACGACGAAGCGGTGGCGGCATATCAGCAGATCGCTTCCACCGATCCCGGCAGCTTTAACGCACCGCTTGCCCTCATCGCCGAAGCGCAGATTCTGCAAGCGCAGAAACGCGACGGAGATGCGCGGCGCGTTTGCGAGACAGTGATGACGCAATATGGCAGGACCTACGCTGCCGCTGAAGCCGCCCAAATGCTGCGCTCGTTGAAACCGCCCCCGGCTCAACCGCCGAACGCGCCCCGTGCTGCCACGCCCGGCAGCGTAGGAAATCGGCAGCCGGCACCCGCGACGGCTTCCGTTGCGCCGAGTACGTCACCGGCCAAGCCTTAGTACAAGGGGCTGCGGCGCTCAAGCCGGTACAATGTCGCAAGAGTACCGCGGCCGCATCGCTCCGTCGCCCACAGGTTTTCTCCATCTCGGTCACGCGATGACGTTTTGCGCCGCGCAGGAACGCGCGTGTGCAGCCGGAGGGAAACTGGTTTTGCGCATCGAAGATATCGATTACGCACGCTGTCGTGGCGAATTTCGGAGCGCGATTATTGACGACCTGCACTGGTTCGGTGTGAGGTGGGACGAAGGTCCCGATATCGGCGGCCCGTATGCGCCGTATGTCCAAAGTGAACGGCGCGCGTTTTATCTACAGGCGCTGCACCAATTACGCGAAGCCGGGTTCGCCTATCCCTGTACTTGTTCGCGAAAAGATGTACTCAGTGCCGCCGGCGCACCGCATGACGAAAACGAAGAGCCGATTTACCCCGGCATCTGCCGCAATTCTCGACGCGACGACCACGCGACATCGCAGCCAAATTGGCGATTCCATGTTCCCGACGGCGAGCAGCTGGAATTCGAAGATGTGCGTCTTGGCACGCAAGAGGCAATCGCCGGCCGCGACTTCGGCGATTTCATCATCTGGCGTCGCGATGACGTTCCCTCCTACCAGCTTGCCGTGGTCGTGGACGACGCAGCGATGCGTGTCACTGAAGTTGTGCGGGGGGAAGACCTGGGGCTGTCCACATTCAGACAACTGCTGCTCTATCGCGCGCTCGAACTCGCGCCACCGCGGTTTTTTCACACGCCGCTTCTGCGCGATGCAACCGGCCAGCGCCTGGCAAAACGCAACGCCGCGCTAACACTACGAGCACTGCGCGCGGCCGGCAAAATTCCGGCCGATCTGCGCGCTGCGGCACTGGCCGCTATCCACTGATCACTGGTCGCTTTCCGTTCACCGCGCCGGCGCGTGCATCGTCAGCACCGCGGCGATCGCGGCAAGCAGCGCGAGCAACGCCACGGCGAGCAGGATGAACAGCCATTTGCGGCCGGGATCGCGTTCCTTCGTTCGGGCACGGAATGGCGACGCGTTGGCAAAATCCGCCGGGCGCGTACTCAAGGCCGCGGATTTCGCCTGCGCCTTATCGGCCACAGGCAGGGGTTGCGTTGCGCTCATTACCACATCTGTTTCAAATCGCGCCTGGACTGCGCCGAACCGGATGCGGTCGCCGTGGCGCAGGAGCGTGTTGGCGGTACTATTCCCGTTCACCTGTGTGCCGTTGGTCGAGCCAACGTCGCGTAATGTGTAGCTGCGTTCGCTCACCCGCAGTTCCGCGTGGCGCCCGGAGACCGAACTATCATTAAGTACGATGATGTTATCTGGCGCGCGCCCTACGGTAATCACTTCTTCGACGAGTTCGTGGACCGTCCCGCTGACGATTAACTTCGGCATCGGGCAAAGAATGCGGCGCAACCTCGCAAGTTGCGAACCAAAAACTACGCAGGTTGGAATCTTGGGTCACTCTACCGCATAGTGCGGCGCTTCATGGCTATCGAGCACACGCGCAACTTTTGCATCATCGCCCACATCGACCACGGCAAGACCACCTTGTCCGATCGATTACTCGAGCGCACCGGCACGATCCACGAACGCGAAAAACAAGACCAGCTCCTTGATTCCATGGACCTGGAACGTGAGCGCGGCATCACCATCAAAGCGCATCCGGTGACGATGAGCTATCGCGCAAACGACGGCCACACCTATCGCCTCAATCTCCTCGATACTCCCGGCCACGTTGATTTCGCTTACGAGGTCTCGCGCTCACTTGCAGCCTGCGAAGGCGCGCTGCTTATCATCGATGCCGCGCAGGGCGTGGAAGCGCAGACGGTCGCCAATGTGCACCTCGCCCACAAACAGGGGCTCACGATCGTTCCGGTGATCAACAAAATCGATCTGCCGAATGCGGACATCGCCTCAGTAGGCCGTCAACTCGAAGAGATCCTCGCCATCCCTGCCGAAGAAGCCATCCACGCGAGCGCCAAGATGGGAACCGGCATCGACGAAATCCTGGAAGCAATCGTCACGCGTATTCCGCCGCCGCAAACTCCGCAGGATAATACCTTGCGCGCGCTGGTCTTCGACTCGGTGTTCGACGTGTATCGCGGGGTGGTCGGCTATGTACGCGTCGTTTCTGGAAAGATGCAGCCCGATCATGCCATTAAGCTGATGAGCAACGATGCGCGTTACGAGATCAAGGAGGTAGGTGTATTTACGCCGAAGATGTTCGTACAGCCGCGGCTTGAGGCCGGCGATGTTGGTTACTTCATCGCCAACATCAAATCGACTGCCGATATGAAAATTGGCGATACCATTACTGATCAGCGCAATCCCGCGCGCGAGCCGCTGCCGGGCTTTCAGGAAATTCATCCGATGGTCTTCAGCGGAATCTACCCGATTAACACCGGTGACTTCGAGCACCTGAAGGCAGCCATCGGCAAACTTAGGCTGAACGATTCGGCCTTTATCTACACTCCCGAAAGCTCGGTCGCTTTGGGTTTTGGCTTCCGCTGTGGCTTCCTTGGATTGCTCCACATGGAAATCATCCAGGAGCGTTTACGCCGCGAGTACAACATGGACATCATTGCGACGAGTCCGAGTGTAGTTTACGAAGTCGTAACTGCCCGCGGTGAGACGTTGCTCATCGACAATCCGGCGCACTTACCTGATCCAAGCCAGATCGGTGAAATCCGCGAGCCGATCGTGAAAGCTTATGTACTTTGCCCGAACGAGAACATCGGTGACATCCTTCAGCTCATTCTGGAGAAGCGAGGGCAGATGGATCACACTGAGACACTCGATGCCCGTCGCGTGATGCTGCACTGCGAGCTGCCGCTGAACGAGATTCTGGTGGACTTCAATGACAAGATTAAATCAGTTACTCGCGGTTACGGCTCGATGGACTACGAACATGCCGGCTATCGGCCTGCCAAGCTAATTAAGCTGGACTTGTTGGTAAATGGTGAGCCTGTTGATGCCTTCTCTACTATTGTGCACAAGGACCGCGCCGAGGCGCGAGGGCGGCAGCTTGCCGCCAAGCTGAAGGAAGTTATACCTCGACAGTTGTACCAGGTAGCTATTCAAGCAGCGATTGGCGGGAAGATTATCGCGCGCGAAAGTGTTTCCGCCTTGCGCAAGAATGTAACGGCCAAATGCTATGGCGGCGACATTACCCGCAAGCGCAAGCTCCTGGAGAAGCAAAAGGAAGGAAAGAAGCGGATGAAAAGCATCGGCCGGATCAATATTCCCCAGGAAGCTTTTATCGAAGTACTCAAGGCGCAGTAGTTCACGAAGTACCCGAGCGTGCGCGCGTTTGCGCTGTACTCAGACGGCGGTCGACAGCAGCGAAAAAAAGGGCCACCACCTGGCCAGTACAGCGTTCGATCTAGCGGGCTTTAGCTCCTTTTTCGCCGGTCTCCACTTCCTTTGTCTCGACGCGCACGGCGTGCTCGTCCGGCGGAGCACCCCGGCCAACTTCCGTGGCATAGACCTGTGTAAATTCCGCGCCGAAAAGGAGTATTTGCGCCGAATAGTACACCCAAAGTAGGAGAGTGATAAGCGAACTGGCCGCGCCGTAAGCTGAGGCCGCGCTTCCGCTGCCAAGGTAAAGTCCAAGCGCCCACTTGCCGATGGCGAAGAGGATCGCAGTCAGTACGGCGCCGATCCAGACATCCCTCCAGTGAATTTTCGCATCAGGCAAATATCTGAAGATGATGCCGAACAAGAGGACGATCACGGCCAGGTCAAAAATCCAGTACACCCCCATGGCCAGGACAATTCCACCGGGCAGAACTGATTGAATATAATGGCTAAATCCTTTAAGCAGGCTCTCGAGCGTGAGGGAGACGAGAAGTAGAAAGCACACGCCACCTACCATGGCGAAGGACAAGAACCGCGAGCGCAAGAATCCCCAAATACCAGCACCCGGTTTCGCTTTTACCTTCCAGATAGTGTTCAGCGCATCCTGTAGCTGACCGAAGACACCGCTCGCGCCGAAGAGGGCGACGATGATTCCGATCGCCGTTGCCAGCCAGCTTTTTTGTGGCTGTGACGCTTTCTGGGCGATGCCTTGGACGATATCGACGGCGTTTTTGTCCAAAAAATAGCTCATCTGCTGGGTGATCCTTTGCCATGCGCCGGCCGGATCATGCCGGAAGATCACGCCAATGATCGCGAGCAGGACCAGGATGAGCGGGGCGAGAGAGAAGACGGTGTAATAGGCCAGAGCGGCGCCAAGCTGCGGCGCCTTATCTTCCAGCCATTCGTTAGCCGTTTGCTTGAGCAATCCGAAGGCGTTGCCAAGGAAAGAACGTTTCGCCATGCCCCGTACCTCTGATTCGCGCAGCAAATCCTCGGCGGCCGGACAAGAAGAAACGAGGAAGCTGGGAAAATTGCACCAGCCGCTCCGGACCCCGCCGATCTGCTCCCGCGAGCGTCTGGGTCTTACCGGGAGATGTCCGTCTGCGCGAGGAGGCGGAAGCCTTCGCCCATCAGAACCGAGGTGGCGCATTCCGCGTCATCCACATACATGGCGAGGGCGGCGCGTCCACGTGGCCGGGTAAGCAACGGATAACTGAAGTGCACATTGACCTCGGCCATGAGCAGGGCAGCCAGCATTTTGATGAACTGCGTCGCCACTTCCCGCAGCTCCACCACGAGCAGCTCGCAGGTGCCGAAGGCGATGTTGTGCTCGCGAAACAGCTCTTCCACGTTTTCCGGGTCACTCACGATGAGCCGGGCAATGGCCGAATCAGTGGACTCGGTGATGCTGAGCGCGACGACGTGAATGGCGTGCGCGTTGAGCAGCTTCACGATCTCGAGCATCGCGCCGACTTTATTCGGCAAAAAGACTGAGAACTGCCGCACGAGCGGTCCGCCCAGTTTCGAAGTCGTTTCCGGTAAATCGACAGCCATCCAATAACCCTGCCGCTCAGACATTCACCTGCTGCGCGGAGGCGGAATATGTCACTCTTCCGCTTTTCTCCGCAACGCCAAATTGCGATTTTGTGCGGCCAATCTTCCCTTCACTTAAGGCCGCACATAGACATAGTACAAAGCCCGAACTGACTTACCTGGGCAGCGTTCGCAGCGGTACTCAACCGGAAAACGTCCCGGGCGCCGGCGTCAACCCGTGAATTCGCGCGCGACGAGCGTGGCATTGTGGCCGCCAAAGCCGAATGAATTGTTTACCGCCACTCGTACTTTTCTTTCCTTTGCCGTGTTCGCGGTGAAATCTAGGTCACATTCGTTGTCCGGGTTTTCCAGGTTGATTGTCGGCGGAATCACGCCGTTGCGGATGGCCAGCGCGCATGCTGCCATTTCCACAACACCGGCGCCCCCGAGAAGATGGCCTGTCATCGATTTCGTCGAGCTGATGGAGACATTTTTCGCGTGCTCGCCGAGCGCAGTCTTGATCGCGCGCGTTTCCGCGATGTCACCCAGGCCCGTGGAAGTGGCGTGCGCATTAATGTAATCGACCTCGCCGGGTGAAATTTGCGCGTGTTCGAGGGCGAGCTGCATGGCGCGTGCGGCCCCGCTGCCGTCTTCCGGCGGCGCAGTCATGTGGTAAGCATCCGCGCTCAGTCCGTAGCCGACGAGCTCGCAGTAAATTTTCGCGCCGCGTTTCCGCGCGTGCTCGAGTTCCTCCACCACCACAACGCCCGCGCCTTCACTCATGACGAATCCATCCCGGTCACGATCCCACGGTCGTGATGCTCGCGCGGGCTCATCGTTGCGCGTACTCAGGGCTTTCATCGCGCTGAAACCGGCTAGGCCGATCGGGATAATCGCTGCTTCGGAGCCGCCGGCCAGGAACACATCGGCGTCGCCGAATTTAATCATGCGCCACGATTCGCCGATGGCGTTGTTCGATGTGGCGCAAGCGGTGACTATGCACATGTTCGGCCCCCGCAAGGCGAACTCCATCGAGATCAGCCCGCTGGCCATGTTGCTGATGAGCATCGGGATGGTGAAGGCGGAGGTGCGGTTCGGGCCTTTGGTGAGAAGGATGGTGTACTGGTCCTCGAGTGTCTTCAGGCCGCCGATGCCGCTGCTGACGAGCACGCCGAAGCGGTCCCTGTTTTCCTTTTCCAGATCAATCCCCGAATCGCTGAGCGCCATTTTCGCTGCGGCCATGGCGAGCTGCGCAAAGCGATCGGTGCGGCGTACGTCTTTGGGGTTTGTGAAGTACTGCTTTGGGTCGAAATCGCGCACCTCGCCGGCGATTTTGCAGTCGTACTGGCTCACATCGAATGCCGCGATCCTGCGGATGCCGCTCACGCCATTTTGCAGGTTCGACCAGAATGTTTCCAAGTCATTCCCGACAGGCGTGACTACGCCCATTCCGGTGATGACGACGCGCCGATTATACATAGGTGAACGGTGATCAGTGAATCGTGAGTGGCGAAGCTAGACGGCGGCGGTACTATTCACCAGTCACGAATCAGTATTCAGTCGCTCAACGGGTGCCCATTCCGACGCTCTGCACCGTCTGGAAGAGCTTGCCTTCGGTCTTAATGGAGGGCGCGATGATGATTTCCGTTTGCTGAAACTCGGAAATATCGCGCGCGCCGACGTTCCCCATGCAGGTGGTGATGGCGCCGACAAGGTTCTGGCTTCCATCGTCCACTTCGGCTGGGCCGAACAGGATTTGTTTCAATGAACCGGTTGCGCCGACTTTGATGCGGGTGCCGCGCGGTAAATTCGCGTGCGGCGTGGCCATGCCCCAGTGGTAGCCGCGGCCGGGTGCTTCCTGAGCCTTCGCAAACGCGCTGCCGACCATCACTGCATCCGCCCCGCAGGCCAGCGCTTTGCAAACATCGCCGCCTTTGCTCATGCCACCATCTGTAATGATGGGAACGTAGCGGGAACTTTTCTTGAAATAGGCGTCGCGCGCCGCTGCGCAATCAACCGTCGCAGTGACCTGAGGCACTCCGAGCCCGAGAACGCCGCGTGAAGTACACGCCGCGCCAGGGCCGACGCCGACGAGTACAGCCGCCGGCCCGCAATTCATGATCTCGAACGTCACGTCATAGCCGACGGTGTTCCCGACGATGACGGGAATGGTCATGTCGCGGCAGAATTTCGCCAGATCTAACGATTTATATTCCGACGAAATGTGGCGCACGGTTGAGACGGTACTTTGCACGACAAAAACATCAGCCCCCGCTTCCTGCGCGATGCCACCGAACTCGGCTGCGCGTTGGGGGATCGAACTTACGGCGGCGAGCGCGCCGTTGTCTTTGATCTGGCGGATGCGCGCGGCGATCAACTCCGGCTGCACCGGCTCCTGGTAGATGCGTTGCAAAAGCGAGGTGATTTCCGCTTTCTCCGCCTGCACGATTTTCTCGAGCACTTCCTGCGGGTTTTTGTAGCGCGTCTGCACGCCTTCGAGGTTTAGTACCGCAAGGCCGCCGAGCTTGCTCATGGCCGCGGCGAAACGCACATCGACTACGCCATCCATGGCGCTCGCAAGGATCGGGATTTTCAGCTGGATCGGCTCCGCTTCGCGACGCGGCAAACGAAAGGTGATGTCCACCTCGTTTGGATTAATGGTGACGCTGCCTGGCACGAGCGCGATCTCGTCGAAGCCGTAGGTCACGCGCGCTTTGCGGTTTCGGCCGATCCACATTCCCATATTAAATACGTTCGAATTTAAAGCGCTCGTTCAGGCTGCCGCAACGCGGGCAGCGCGGCAGCAACGCATCGGTGCGGTCCTCGAATTCGAGGCCGCATATGACACAGCGCAGCCGGTAACGAAAGGCTCGCCGTTCGCGGCGTCTCCGGTTCCATTCGCTACTTAACCAGACAAGAAAAACCGCCGCAAGAAAAAGCAGCAGGTAAATGGTAACGAGCGTGGAAAGGCTGACGCGGATCACTGGTCCGGTGTCGCTGGCGGCGGGGGGGCGAGATCATTGCCCCACAGCAGTGTCGCCTCGCTCCAGAGCAGCGGCGCATTCGGCGCACGCGGTGAAAACCGGCAGAGTAGAAGAAACTCGCGCGCCTGGTCGTCCAGCTGCGCATCGCCCGAAGATTGAACCAGAAAACAAAAACGCACCGCGCCCGCATGATCAATGGCGACGCGAAAACGGGCGTTTGCCGGCGCGTCCGGCCGGCTGAGATGGAAACTGAACTCCGGCAGCACTGGCGCGCCAAGCTCCGGCCGCAGATCCGCAAACAGGGCCGTGCTCTTGATCGCAGGAAAAGGCGGGAGCGGCGTGTGTTGAGGGCCTGGCACGCTGCCGATCGCGGCTGAACTCGGGATGCTCCAGTCCGGTCGCGCCTCCGGCAGGGTTCGCAGCGCCGGTTCGTGCTTTGCGTACGAGGGGAGATGCTTCAGTTCAGGCAAAGGCAGCGGCCGGTAGTCTGTCGGCCGCTGAGTGGCACTGGCCAGCGCAGGATCCTGCGCCTCGACCCAACGCAGCAACGCCATGGAATCAGGTGCGTCCGGCGAAATCACCGTGATCCTCGCCGGCGCAGGCAGCAGCGCGACGGTCGTCGGATAGACAACCTGAAAGATGTAAAAGCAAAACGCGTGAAGGAGAACCGACGCGACCAGAAACAGGAGCAGCGCCCTGTAGCGGCGATGGTGCGCCGGCCACTCGAATAAGAGCGGCGAGGCCGCGGCGTTCATTTTGGTAACGCCGTTGCCAGCGCGACCGACGGAGCACCGTGTTCGAGCGCCAGGTTCGCCACTCGCATGACCGTGTCATACGGAGTAGCTTTGTCCGCCTTGATGATGACGGCGCGGCCTTCCTTCCGCGCCCTGTCGAGTTGCGGGCCGAGATCCGCGAGCGCTATTTGCTGGTCGCGAAAGTACACCGTCGCGCCGTTAGTGATGCTGATAATGTCGTACTTCGCTTGAGGCGCGAGCATGAACTTCGAGAACGGCACGTTCACCGAAATTCCCGGCTGCAAGACAAAGTTTGAGCTCAGCACCAGAAAAAACATCATGAGGAATACGACGTCGAGCAGCGGGAAGAGAATGAGCCAGCCAAACTGGTAATCTTGGGTACGCGTCAATTTCATCGCTGCTATGATCGGTGGTCACTGATCGGTGAACGAATTAGCTGGTCACCCATCACAGTTCACTGATCACGAGACCGCCGCTCCCGTGGTTGTTGAAACGAAATGATTCCGCTCTCAGGCTCGCTCTCAGTGAGTAGATGCACGATCTCGATGCCCGCGCGTTCCATGTCGTGCATCATCATATTAACGCGCGACGAGAGATAACTGTAAGCGACGAACGTCGGCGCGGCGACGACCAGCCCGGCCGCGGTGGTGAGAAGGCTCTTGTAAATACCGCCCGATAGTTCCGTGACGGTGGCGTAACCGCCGTTCGCCGCAATTACGCCGAAGGATTCGATCATCCCCGCGACAGTGCCGAGCAACCCGAGCAGCGGCGCCAGGTAGGCCAGGGTAGCGAGTACGCCGAGGAACCGCTCGAGCTTCGGTACTTCCAGTTGCGCTGCTTCCTGCACGATCTCACGCAACTCGGCGCGCGGAAGATCGTGCCGAATGATCGCGGCATGGATCACGCGTGCCACCGGTCCGGGCGTGCCCGCTGACTCGTGGAGCGCCTCGGCGAAGTTGCGCCGCCGGATTAAGTTCGCCAGCCCTTTCAGGAACTCGCCCACGTGAATGCTCGCGCGATGCAAATAAAACAGTCGCTCAGCAAAAACCGCAATGGAGATGATCGAGCAGATCAGAATCGGCCACATGAGCAGGCCGCCTTTTTGCAGGTAATCGATCACGGTATTACACCTGGCATTCCCAGCCAGCGCAGAGGATCTCGCGAATAATCGTTTGTGTAATGCGCTTTTAGCCGATGCGCAATCACTTCCGTTTAGACGGGCTCGCCGCGGCCGGAGCGGTTTCCCCCAGCAGTTTGCCCGCGCCATCATAAACTTCGTAGCCGGTCTCGTGACCGGCGGCATCGTAGTGAAAAAGGATTTTCCCGACGACGTTATCATCTTTGTCGAGATGAACCTCTTCGCTTAGCCGGTTGTTTGCGTCGTACTTATATCGTGCGAAAAAGCGGAACTGCCCTTTCGGCCCGAGCACTTCACCGCGGCTAAAACGCCCGTTCTCATCGAGCTCGTAATTGATTCTTTCCCGCACTTTCCCGTCCGCGCCCGTAGTCACGGCGGTCGATTTGCGATTGGCGGTGTCGGTCTCGTAGGTGGTGCGAGATCCATCGGGGTTAAGTACGACGCTGGCGCGAATTTCATCGGAATTATCCTCTTGCGCGCGCAGCGGAAACGCGACCAGCGCGAGCAACGAGAAGATAAGCAGGAGCCTACTTTTCACGGTGGGAGATGATAACGGCGGAAAAAATTGCTGAAAAGTGAGAGAAACTGATTGACCAACATTCGGCGGAGTGGTTAAAAGTGGTGGAAAGTGGATTAAGGTGGATGCCACTCCCGCCCGTTCATGGATAATCCCGCCAATCTCCAGTCTCTTTATGCCGGCGAATTTCGCCATGGTATCGATGAGAAAAATCGCGTCACTATTCCCGCGCGCTGGCGACGTAATGCCGCCGAGGAATTCATCCTCCTGGCCGATTCCACAGACCAGTTCCTCATCGTTATGCCCCCGGCTGAATTTGATCGCATGAGCGCCGCCGTGGAAAACGACAGCCATGTCAGCGCGCGCGACCGCCGCATTTTTTTGCGGCAGCTGCATTCTCGCGCGCAGCACGCCATCGCGGACAAGCAGGGCCGGCTCGTTTTGCCGGATGATCTCTGCCGGCAGGTCGGTTTGCGAGGTGAAGTGGCGCTGATCGGCGGTCGTGGCCGCTTCGAGATTTGGAGTATTGCCCGCTGGAGAAAAGCCAACGCGGAAGAAACCGCCACCTATCAGCACGTGGCTAATGTGATCGGATTATAAAATGAACAACGGTGTTGCCGCTCAGTTAAAATTCTCATTAGGGGAACAAGGCATTCTTTCCCAGGTTAATGTCGCTGAGTTAAACGTTCTATTGCCGTCATTGCCTCTCGTTGCGGGAGAGCGATGGGGCGACGGCAGCGCTGCGTTCTGGCTCTGCGTACTCAAGGCGCTTGGCTCGAACGCCAGAGTCACCGACGGGAGAAAGGCAAATACGAACTGCCACTCGGCCGGTGAACTCCGGCCCCGCGCGCAACGAAACTCGCCGGTGCACCGAAAGACAATCGTGAAGTGCCTCGCCTTCGCGCGCGATGACACAACTTTGAAGCGCGTGGCATGAACGCACTACTTTTTGAACGACCCATCTGGTTTGCCACCGGCCCGCTTGTACTCGAGGACGAGGCACAAGACCGCGAGGAATTTATTTACCACCGGCCTGTCATGGTGCGCGAAGCCATGGAACTGCTCGCGCCTCGCGCGGGCTGGCTCATCCTCGACGCGACGTGCGGTGGCGGAGGCCACGCCGAAGCGATTTTAAAAACGGGCGCTGATGTACTCGGGCTCGATCAGGATCCAGATGCGATCGCAGAAGCGCGCGAGCGACTGGCGGAATTCGGCAATCGCGTCACGTTGCGCCGGTCAAATTTTCGCCATGCTGACCGCGTCCTCGATGAGCTAGCGATCGCGGATATTGGCGGCGCGATTCTCGATCTTGGCGTTTCGTCGCGGCAGCTCGAGAACGCCGATCGCGGTTTCAGCCTTATGCGCAACGGTCCGCTCGATATGCGCATGGACCCGCGCACCGACCTGACCGCGAGCACGATCATCAACAGCTACAGCGAAGAAGAACTTACGCGCCTTTTCCGCGATCTCGGCGAAGAACCGGCGGCGCGCCGCATCGCGACTGCGATCGTCAAGCAGCGCAAAAGTACACCGTTTCGCGAGACGCTGCCGCTGGCGCGGATGGTGGAGAAGATCGTGGGGCGCCACGGGCGGAGGCACCCGGCCACGCAGGTTTTTCAGGCGTTGCGAATGGAAGTGAACGATGAGCTTGGCGCGCTCGAGCAAGGTTTGCGAATCATCGTGCACCGGCTTCAGCCGGGAGGACGAATCGCGGTGATTTCCTTTCACTCGCTGGAAGACCGCATCGTGAAAAATTTCTTCCGCGAACACAGCCGCGAGTACTTCGACAGCCCGGAGTGGCCGGAACCGCGATTGAATGAAAAACGCGACCTGCTCGTGATTACGCCCAAGCCGCTCGAGCCGAGCGCGAACGAGCAACGATTCAACGCCCGCGCGCGGAGCGCAAAGTTGCGCGTCGCGGAAAAAATAGGATGAGAGCCGCGCAACGCAAAAACGTTAATCGCGTCAATGCTGCCGCGCTGGCGCGCTGGATCGTGCTCACCGGCTTCTTTGCACTGGCAGGGCTTTGCTACGTGTACCTCACGTTGCAACTGCATCATCTGGGTGATCGCAGGAAAGCGCTCGAGAATGAGATCGTCAGTCTGCGCCAGCAGTACGATGTGGCGAACGTCCAGATTGCCGCGCTCACCTCGCGCAACGCGCTCCAGCGGCGGCTCAAGGAAGGCTATTTAAGAATGGTGCCGATCGCCGAGCAGAACATCGTCCGTCTCACGCCGGCGCATCTTCCGCCGCCAGAAGATGGCGCGCGGCAGGCGGCAAACACTCGCGTGAGCAGATGAGATGGAATGGGCGAGTACGGTGTGCGCTGGTTTGCGTCGGGTTCATTCTTCTTTTTAGCGCCTTCTCGTTTCGCCTCGTTTATCTCCAGCTCGTCAAACACGATGAGTACGCCGGGTTGGCGGCGGAGAAACACGTTTACAAACAGCCCATTTACGCTGAGCGCGGCATCATCACCGACGCCAACGGCGAAACGCTGGCGGCGAACGCGCCAGTCGAAACGGTCGTAGGAGATACGTCGCATTTAAACAAGGAGAAAATGGCCGAAGCCGTCGCGCTGCTGAGCCGCGAGCTGCGCCTGCCGGAAGATGAAGTGGCGGAGAAACTGGGCGGCGACCGTCATTACGTTGTACTTAAACGGCAGCTCGCCCAGTCGGCAGCCGACGCGCTTCGCGTCAAACTCCAGGCCGAAAACATTCGCGGTATTTACTTCGAGCACGATTCGACGCGGCTCTATCCGAACGGGGCCATGCTTTGCCATGTCATCGGTTTCACTGATTTCGACCACAAGGGAATCCAGGGAGTGGAAGCCTCGATGGATGAGTACCTGCACGGTGAGGATGGGTTTCGCTACATCGAGCATAATCGCGCCGGACACGAAATCGTACTTTACCGCGGGCAGGAACGCGCCCCGCGCGATGGGTACCAGGTGCATCTCACCATCGATCTGAATTTGCAGAATATTGTCGAGGAAGAGATCGACGCAGCCGTGCGCGAGTATCACCCGGAAAAGGCAACGATCATCCTGATGCGGCCGCAAACGGGAGAAATTCTGGCCATGGCTAACCGGCCGAATTTTGACCTGAACCAGCGCAACACCGCGAGACCCGAGCAGATGAAAAACCGCGCCATCATCGACATGATGGAGCCCGGCTCGACGTTCAAAATCGTGACTGCGGCGGCGGCGCTGAACGAGCGGAAAGTACGGCCGGACACGACCATTTTTTGCGAGAATGGTCTCTGGAATTTCGGCGGCCGCGCCCTGCACGATCACAAAGCGTACGGCGAACTGAGCGTGCAGGATATCCTGGTAAAATCGAGCAACATCGGCGCGGCGAAGCTTGCGCTTAGTCTCGGCGATCAGAAGTTCTATGAGTACATTCGGCGGTTCGGGTTTGGCGAGCGCACAGGCATCGAGTTGCCCGGCGAAATCCCGGGCGTAATTCGGCCGCCGCAAAGCTGGAGCAAGATTTCGATTACGCGGATTCCGATGGGACACGAAGTGGGAGTGACGCCGCTGCAGATGGCGGTGGCGATGTCCACGATCGCGAATGGCGGTAAACTGGTGACGCCGCGAATCGTAAAATCGGTCACGACTGCTGACGGGAAAACCGTGACCGATTTTACGCCGCAGATCGTGCGCCAGGTGATCTCGCCGGAGACATCGCACCAAGTTGCGAACGCGTTACGTGGAGTGGTGAGCGATCGCGGCACGGCTGCGGCAGCTGCCGTCCCGGGATTCATCATCGCGGGAAAAACCGGTACTGCGCAGAAGGTCGATCCACATGGCGGTTATGAGCATGGGAAGGAAGTCGTTTCCTTCAGCGGATTCTTAACGGCTGATCGGCCGGAGTTCGTCTGTTTCGTCACACTGGACGACGCGAAGACTTCCAAGCCAGAGCTTAACTACGGCGGCACCGTCGCGGCACCGATTTTTTCCCGCATCGCCGAAAGGGCAGCGCAATACCTCGATCTGGCGCCGCGCCCCGAGCTGATCAAGCCGGGCGCGAGCCGCGTCGCTTTAACCAATGCAACACGGCATTGAGCAGCCGCCCTGATTTTTCATGCAGCTCAAAGTTCTCCTTCGCGCCATCACGCCGCGCGCCGTCATCGGCCCGGCTGATCGCGAAGTGGAAAGCATCGCGTATGACTCGCGGCGAGTGCAAGGGAACAGCCTTTTCGTTGCCCTGCGCGGTGAGAAGAGCGATGGCCACAATTTCATCGACGAAGCAATCGACAAAGGAGCGAGCGTGATCGTGGCTGAGCGTGAAATTTCCTCCATGCGCGCCACCTGCGTCCTGGTGGAAAATACGCGTCCGGCACTGGCCGATTTGTCCGCCGCATTTTTTGGGAACCCGAGCCGGAAATTGAAAATGGCTGCGGTCACGGGCACGAACGGCAAAACGACGACGACGTTTCTCATCAAGCACATTTGCGAACGCGCCGGATTGCGCTGCGGACTGATCGGCACCGTTCGCTATGAAATCGGTGAGCGCATTTTGCCCGCCATACGCACCACCCCTGAAGCGCTCGATGTGGAGAGTTTGCTCGCACAAATGGTAAACGCCGGCTGTCGCGCCGCCGCCATGGAGGTTTCTTCGCACGCCCTCGCGCTCGAACGAACGCGCGGCATCGAGTGGGACGTCGCCGTGTTCACCAACCTGACGCAGGACCACCTCGATTTTCATGGCACGATGGAAAAGTACTTCGAGGCGAAGGCGAAATTGTTCGACTCTCTCAGGACAAAAGAACGGAAGAAAAGCGCTGCTGCGGTCATCAACACTGATGATCGTTACGGGCTAAAGTTGATCGAGCGCCTCGGCGGCGAAGTTCCCATCGTCACCTACGGCATGTCGCTGCGGGCCGATTTCCGCGCATCGAATTACCGCACGGAATTTGGCGGCACATCGTTTCAGCTCGACGCCAAAGGCCGCAGTTATCTCGTGCGCGTGCCGCTCATCGGCCGGTTTAACGTTGCGAACTCGATGGCAGCGCTGGCCGCGGCCAACGCGCTTGGCATTCCCATTCGCGAGGCGGTCATGGCGCTGGCCCGTTCACCGCAGGTGCCGGGACGTTTGGAGATGGTTTCGGCAAAGCGGCAGTTCCAGGTTTTTGTCGATTATGCGCACACACCCGACGCGTTGCTGAACGTGCTGAAAACATTACGCGAGCTCCAGCCTCGCAAGCTCATCGTTGTTTTCGGTTGCGGCGGAAATCGCGACCGGCAGAAACGGCCGCAGATGGGGCGCGTGGCAGACGAGTTTGCTGATTACGCCATCATCACCTCGGATAATCCGCGCAAGGAAAATCCCGACGCGATCATCGCGGAAGCAGAGAAAGGACTTCGCTCGAAGTGCCACGAGAAAATCACGGACCGCGCGGACGCAATCGGCCGCGCGATCTCGTTAGCTCAGCCGCGCGACGTCGTCCTTATCGCTGGAAAAGGCCATGAGACATACCAGGAATTTGCCGATCACACCATCCCGTTCGACGACGTGCAGGTGGCGAAGCGCGCGCTGGATAATCAGCCTGTGCAATTTTCATGAACCGCATCGCGCGCTAAGTCATGGACCCGCTCCCGCTCCACGAAATTGCAGAGTTTGCCGGCGCGAGAATTGACTGCGGCGATCGGGAAACGGTGATCGAACGCGTGAGTACAGATTCGCGCTCGATCGAACCTGGCGATCTGTTCGTTGCGCTGCGCGGCGATAATTTTGATGGGCACGCTTTTCTGCGAGCGGCGATTAGCGCGGGCGCTGCTGCCGCGATGGTGGAGGATTGGTGCCCCGATGATGTCCCGCCCGATTTCCCGCTGCTCGCAGCCCGTAACTCGCTCCAGGCATATGGGAATTTCGCGGCTAAGTACCGCAAATCGCTGCCGTTAAAAGTACTCGCGATCACCGGCAGTAATGGCAAGACCTCAACGAAGGATTTCGCCGCATCAATTCTGGCGCGCGAATTCCGCGTACTTAAGACCGAAGGCAATTTCAACAATTACGTCGGCGTTCCACGCACAATGCTGGAAGCGAGCCGCAGCGATGAGATTGCGGTGGTGGAGCTCGGCATGAATCATCCGGGCGAAATCGCGAGCCTGGCGCGCATTGCGTCGCCCGACGCAGCGATCATCACGAACATCGGCATCGCGCACATCGAATTCATGGGCTCGCGCGAGGCGATTGCGCAGGAGAAAGGCGCGCTTGCTGAAGCGGTCGGGGCTGCTGGCTTTGTGGTGCTGAATGGCGACGACGAATTCACTCCCGCGCTCGCGAAGCGGACGGGTGCGCGGGTAATTATGGCCGGGATTAACAATGGCGAACTGCGCGCCATCGGCATCGAGCAATCGCCCAGCGGCTGCGAGTTCACCATCATCGAAGGGCCGCATCGCTGCCGCGCGCGCCTGCCGGTGCCAGGACTGCACATGGTGCAGAATGCGTTGCTTGCCGTTGCTGCGGCGCGCCAGTTTGGCATGTCGTTAGAAGATTGCGCCGCTGGACTGGCTGCCGCACCGCTGACAAAAGGGCGCCTGCAAATCCGCGAAATCGCCGGCGTGCGGTTCATCGACGACAGCTACAACGCCAACCCCGACTCGATGAAAGCGGCACTGCGCACGCTGGCCGGGCTGGAGACCAGCGGAAAACGTGTCGCCGTTCTCGGGCAAATGCTCGAGCTCGGGACCGAGTCAGAGCGCGGTCACCGTGAAGCTGGCGAAACAGCGGCGGCGCTCGGGATTGATCATTTGATTGCGATTGCGAACAAAGAGATCGCCGCTGGTGCGCGTGACGCCGGCTTGGAAAACGTGCACTTCGCCAGCAACACTAACGAAGCCGCGGAAATCCTGCACCAGCTCGTTTCTGCCGGCGACCTGGTTCTCGTAAAAGGCAGCCGCGTGGCGCGCACGGAGCAGGTGATCGAGCAATTCAGCAATCAGCAATCAGCAATCAGCAATTCACGATGATGTTCTACCTCCATCGCCTGAGCGACCAGATCGGCGGGTTCAACGTCTTCTTTTACGTCACGTTTCGCGCCGTGGCCGCGGCCGTGACTGCATTCGGCCTTTGCCTGATCTTCGGGAACTTCGTCATCCGCAAACTCATCTCGTTGAAAATCGGCCAGCCGATTCGCACGGCGGCGGAAGTACGGCGTTTGGCGGAGTTGCACGGCGGAAAACAGGGTACGCCGACGATGGGCGGCGTGCTGCTCATCGGCGCGATCTTTCTCGCCAGCGTCTTATGGGCGCGTCCTGATAATCGCTTCGTCTGGCTCGTTCTCTTCAGCCTGCTCTATCTCGGCATCCTCGGTTTCATCGACGATTACCTCAAGGTCACGAAAAAAAATACCGATGGTGTTTCCGGGCGGATGAAGCTGCTCGCGCAGGTCGTCCTGGCGCTCATCGTCGCGTCCGTTTTTCTCACCAGCCCGCTGCTGCAAGTACAGGCGCGCTCACTTTACCTGCCGTTCTTCAAAGTACCGGTAATCACGAACATGGGCTGGATCACGCTGCTGTTTTTCGCGCTCGTCATCGTCGGCTCATCCAATGCCGTGAATCTCACCGATGGTCTTGATGGTCTCGCCATTGGCTGCACCGTCACCGTCGCGCTGGCCTACGCTTTTCTCTCCTACGCAGCCGGGAATTTCCGCATCGCTGAATATCTGCAGGTGCCGTTTTATCCGTTCACTGGGGAGCTGACGGTCATCTGCGCCGCGCTTGTCGGCGCCGGGCTGGGCTTCCTCTGGTTTAATTGCCACCCGGCAAAAGTTTTCATGGGCGACACCGGTTCACTCGCGATCGGCGGCGCCATCGGCGTGGTCGCGATCTGCTGCAAGCAGGAATTCCTCCTCGCCGTCGTCGGCGGCGTTTTCGTCGTGGAAGCGATCTCGGTCATTCTCCAGGTACTGAGTTTTCAGCTTACCGGTCGCCGCATTTTCGCCATGTCACCGCTGCATCATCATTTTGAGCTCGTCGGCTGGAAAGAGAATACCGTGATCGTTCGCTTTTGGATTCTCTCGGCAATTTTCGCACTGCTTGGGCTGGCTACGCTGAAACTAAGATGAGCGGCGGCTACCAGAACAAAGATGTCGCAGTGCTCGGCGCCGGCTTGAGTGGCACGGCGGCGGCGAATCTGCTGCGAAGCGAGGGCGCGAACGTCACCATTCTGGACAGCGCTGATGAAGGGAAGCTGCTCAGATCTACTCTCGACAGTCTGCGGAACAACGGCAGCCGCGTGATTACCGGCGCGGCGGCTGACGCAAATCGCGACGCTTACGATCTCGTCGTACTCAGCCCCGGCATCGATCCCGATTCTCCGCTGGCGCGCAATTTTTCCTCGCGAAACATCGAAGTAATCGGCGAGCTGGAGCTTGGCTGGCGATTCTGCCAGCGGCCGGTGATTGCCATTACCGGCACGAATGGCAAAACGACAACGACCGAGCTCATCGCGCAAATGCTGAACGCGTGCGGGCAGCACACAGTGGCCTGCGGGAACATCGGCAAGCCGCTCACGCGAGTGGTGCGCGATCAGTCGCAGCTCGATGTACTCACGGTCGAAGTCAGCTCGTTTCAGCTCGAGACGATCAAGACATTTCGGCCGCAGATCGCGCTCTGGCTGAACTTCGCCCCCGACCATCTCGACCGGTATTCTTCCGTCGCGGAATATCGCACGGCCAAGCTGCGCATTTTCGAGAACCAGACGGGTGACGATTTCGCGGTGGTGAACGCGGCCGACACGCCGCGGCAGATCAAAGCGCAGCGAATCACGTTCAGCGCCTACGACGATCGAGCCGATTTCCGCCTCGCTGATGGTGTGATTCATTTTCATGACAAGCCAGTGCTGCGGCTGGCCGAGGCGAAACTTCGTGGCTCGCACAACATCGAAAACCTGATGGCCACGCTGGCAGCCGGGCGATCGCGCGGTTTGTCATTCGAGGAAATGGTGCCGCCGCTTTGTCAGTACGAGCCGCAACCGCATCGCTGCGAATTTGTGCGCACGCTCGCCGGCGTGGATTACATCAATGACTCGAAGGCGACCAATCTCGATGCGGTCGAGAAAGCTCTTGCCGCGCAAACGAAGCGCGTGGTGCTCATCGCCGGCGGGAAAGACAAAGGCTTTGATTTCCGGCCTCTGGCGAAATCGGTGAAGGAAAAAGTACGCACCGCAATTCTGATCGGTGAAATGGCGAACCGGATTTGCGGCGACTGGAAAGGATCGACCACATGCGAGATCGCAGCCTCACTTGCAGAAGCGGTCGAGCGCGCGCGGGCAGCGGCGCAGCCTGGCGAAGTCGTACTTTTTTCACCGGGCACATCGTCGTTCGACATGTTCAGGAGCTACGCCGATCGGGGCGATCAGTTTCGCCAGCTCGTGCATGCATTGCCTAGATGAAAAGGGTTCATTTTTCGCAATTCTTCGCGCGCAAGAAAAAGAAAACACTGCGCCTGAGTACAGCGCGGAGAGCTTCGGCCTCCGGCGCGGAGTTCGAGGAAATGGCGGAGCCAAACATGAAGCTTTCGCGCGCGCTGCTCATCGTGCTGTTGCTTCATGTGGTCGCCGTGGGCGGGATCATCGCGTTCAACGTGATCAAGACGCGCCAGGAACCAGAGCCGGCGATTACTCGCGTCGCGCGCGTCACGCCGGCGCCTTCCGCGGCGCCGAGCATCGCACCGGAGGCAAAGCCGGCACATTCGCCACCGATGAAACCCGAGCGAAAACCGCCGCCTGAATCGGGCAAAAGTTACACCGTCGCGAAAGGTGACACGCCGGTGACAATCGCGAGGAAATTCAAAGTCCCGTATAACGAGCTGCTCGCGGTTAATCACATCGAGAATCCGCACAAGCTGAAGATCGGGCAGAAGCTGATCATCCCGCCGAAACCGGTGAAGGCGAAGAGGAAACTAGCCACGGATTAAGACGGATGAAACACGGATTAGAAACAGCGGAACAGAAACGAACCGCTGTCATCCCGAGCGCCCACTGGGCCGTAGCGGAGCGGAGGCGGGAAGTCGAGCGATCCCGTAATGTTTTCACACCGGCGCGCCGCGGGATTCCTCTGCTCCGTTTCGCTCCGCTCGGAAGTACACGAGCTTTTTATGCAACGTAAGAGCGCGTACTTTCTTTTCCTCGCGGTGCTGGCGATGCTCGTCATCGGCATCGTCATGCTTTTCAGCACGAGCGCGTTTGCGCGCGACGCGCACGGTGACGTGTACTTTTTCGTCAAACGGCAGGCGGTATGGCTCGGCATCGGCCTGGCGGGATGCACTGCGGCGGCGCTGCTCGATTACCATTTTTGGCAACGCACCTGGTGGATCTGGTTTATCATCGCGTTCGGCGCGCTCGCGCTCTGTTTTGTGCCGCATTTAGGCATGCGCATCAACGGCTCACGGCGCTGGGTCGCCGCCGGCCCGATCACATTTCAGCCGTCGGAAATTGGCAAGATCGCCGCAGTATTTTTTCTGGCATGGTGGTTCGCGCGCTTCCAGCCACGGACCGGAAATATCATTTATGGTTTCGGCATTCCGCTGGCGGTTATTGCGCTGCTTCTTTCGCTGATCGTGACTGAAGTTGATCTCGGCACGACCGCGCTCATCGGCGCGACCGCGTTCGTGATGATGTTCGTCGCGGGCACAAACGCCATCCTTCTCGGCACATTGTCAGCGGGCGCGCTGGGCGGGTTGATTTTCGTCGCCACCTGCTTGCCGGAACGCATGGCGCGCCTGCTCGCCTTCCGGCATCTGGAGCAGTACAAGGATGACGCCGGCCTCCAGCAAATGCAGGCGCTGATTGCGTGGGGCAGCGGCGGCATGGAAGGACTCGGCCTCGGCAACGGTCGCCAAAAGATGGCTTACCTCCCGTACGCACACACCGATTTCATTTTCCCGATGATCGGCGAAGAGCTTGGGCTGCGCGTGAGCCTGCTCGTGGTGTTCCTTTTCATCGTGATCATTGTCTGTGGGATGACGATCGCGCTGCACGCGAAAGACCGCTTCGGCCTGCTGCTCGG
>JAFASN010000114.1 GCA_019244415.1 Verrucomicrobiota bacterium
GGGGAGCGGCTCTTGCTCGCTGCCAGCGGCTGGAGATTAGAAACCGCTGAAAAACCCGACAAGAAAAAATCCGAACTTTATTTTTGAAAGCGCGCCAAAAAATTCTTGACTGAAAACGAACCGGAGCACCTCGCTCTTTTTGCGCTCGTGAGAGTTTCCAGATCATCATTTTCATCGCAAAAAATCATCGCGGTTTCAGCTGCGATTTTTTTTCTGGCGACGTACTCTGCGTCCGCCGTCAGCGAACTTTTGCCACCATTTGGCTTCCGTTGGGGTGACGCGCCGCGCCGGGTCGAGGCGGTACTTAACGGCGCGAAAGCGCGCATCACCGAGCGCAAACAGGATGGCGACCGTACCATCTGGAACGTGGGAGGGCTGGTGCACCCGGGCTTGCGCCAGACGGTGTTCACTTTTCGTGACGAAAAGCTCATCGAAGTGGAGCTTCAGTACGAATATCCGGACTGGTCGATCGAGCGTTACAACGAGCAGATGGGCACGATCCGCCGTTATTTCGACAGCAAGTACGGCGTGGGCAAATTGGTCTCGCATCCGCGCGACAGCGCCGGCAGCGATGTACTCGAGACGCTCGTCGGTTACCAGTGGATGGTCGGCGCAACCATGCTCGAGCTGTTCTATTTCTCCGCAGAAAAACCGCCGAACACATTCCGCACCATCACCGTCGATTATAAGGCGCTGTGACCGCGCCCTCTGAACTCGTCCTCCCGAGCGGAGTCGAGGGATCGCGTGGCAAAAGCTCTCAGGTAACTTCCCGGGATCCTTCGACTCCGCTTCGCTTCGCTCACGATGACACCGCGGACGCCGCGGCGCGCTGCGTTTCCTTTTGCAAGCGTTTCAATCGGCTGGCCAGGCTCGCTTTCGCCACCGAACTCATGCGGTCGATGAACAGAATTCCGTTCAGATGATCAATCTCATGCTGTAGTACTCGCGCCAGCAGGCCGGTGGCCTCGATCTCCACCAGCTCCCCGTCGAGTGATTGTGCTCGTACTTTGGCCCAACTCGCACGCTCAATGTCACCGTTGATTTCGGGAAAGCTGAGGCAGCCTTCGCTCGCAACGTCTCGCTCCGGTCCGAGCTCGATCTGCGGATTGAGCAACACGAGCGGCATGCTTTCTCTCGGATTCACCTCGCGTCCGTTCAGCGCCATCGAACTCGGCCGCTCTTCCACGGCGGAAATATCAATGACGGTGAGCTGTAACGCCTGCCCGATTTGCTGCGCGGCGAGGCCGATGCCGTTCACACCATGCATGGTTTCAAGCATGTTGGCCGCGAGCTCGCGGATCTCGTCGCCCGCCTGATCGATTCGCGCTCCTTTCGCCCGCAGGACCGGCTCGCCGTACTTGCGAATTTCCAGCTTCATTTTTCCGGCTGAGTGAACGCGGGCAAATTTCGCACGCCGGCGAGCTTTAGCGCATCCATGACCTTGATGATGATGCCGAAGCTCGACTTCTTATCCGCCTGTAACGCGAGCGACGATCTCTGCGGCCCGGGCAAATCACTCACGGCGCGCTGAAGATCATCAAGGGCAATGGTGTTGCCATTCAATTTCACCACATCCTGGTCATCCACGCTCACGATTGCATGGTCCAGTTCAGCCGGCGCTTTGGTCGCCGTCTTCGATTCCGGCAGGTTAATCTGTACTTCGGGCTGATCTTTCTTGAACGTGGTCGAAACGACAAAAAAGATGAGCAGGATGGTCAGGATATCGACCAGCGACACGATGATGATCGAGGGCGCGCGGCGCTTCCGGACAGCGAACTGCATTATTGTGTGATGACTGGGATGCGCGCGCCAGAACCGCGATGCCCCGGCACATCGATGCCGCCACGGCCGAAATAGCATTTCGCGATCAGCTCGACCACGAGTGTTTCCATTTCCACCGACATCACTTCCACCTTTTTCGAGAAGTACGAGAACGCGACCAGCGTCGGGACGGCAATGGAAAGGCCGAACACGGTGGCGTTGAGCGCTTCCGCGATGCCGAGGGCGATCTGGCGCGTATCCGAGGCGCCCGTACTCAGCCCCAGATGGGAGAAGACATGCACCAGACCCGAAACGGCGCCGATCAGCCCAAGCAGAGGCGCGATGCCGACGATCACTTCCAGCACGATCAAACCTTTCTCCAGAATCACCATCTCGTGGCGCGCGCGCGTCTGCACCGCTTCCACGTTTTCCGAGCGCGGCGAACGGAGATGCTGCAAGGCCACGCGCACAATTCGCGCCAGCGATGAATCATCCCGCTCGACGATGCGGGACAAACGTTCCGCGCTTCCGCCCGGAACGAGCCGCTCGATCTCGCTCTGGATCACCACCGGCATGACGTTTTTCTCGCGCAAGGCGAAGCCGCGCAAAATCATCGTTGTCACCGCCACGATCGAGCAAATCAGCAGCGGCCACATGAAAAGGCCGCCCCGCTGGAAAAACCCAAGCACGTCCCCGAGTGGATTAGCGGCGAGAAAGAGGCTCATCGGTTCGGGAAAATGGTGAAGTTTACCTGTTGCTCCAAGCCGTCCGGCGGCAAAGCGGCCGCGACGTCCTGCGGAATCGGCGGCAGCTTCGCGTCTTCGATCGATTGCAGGCAGAGATTGGAAAAGGACTCGTCGGCACTGTTTGACACGAGGTTCAGCTTCGTGATGCGGCCGCTGCGATCAACCACAAATGTGACTGAGACAGTGCCGATGTTCACCCGGTCGCCATTTTCCTGCACCAGCGCGTACCAGCGCGAGCCGACCGCGTCGTAAATTAACTTGCTGTAACGGCCAAGCGGCGTGCCGAGAGCATCCACCGATGAAACGCCACGATTGGAGATGTTGCCGCGCATGCGCGATTGCGTCTGCTCGCGGCGGTAAGCCGAAGGAGGCTGCTGCGGGCGCGGTGTCGGCCGGGTCTGCTCGGGTGGCGCAGTCGGTGGCGGCGAAGTCTGGGTTTCATCCGGCGCGCGCATTGCCGGCGGCGGCGTTGCGCGCAAGAGAGCGAGCAAATCGGCATCGGGCGACGGGGCTGGCGTCGGCTGAGGAGTCGTACTCAGCGTGGGAGTTGGCTGTGGCGTACTCTGCGGTGTTGCGCTCGGGGCAGCGCTCGGTTGTGGCGTACGCTGCGGCCCGGCGGAGGGGAGCGGTTGTGCGCCGTTTATCGCCAGCGCATAGCGCTGGTTTTCCAGGTCCATATTGGGCCGATCGCTTCCCTCTTGTGTCGGCACCGGTGCGCCGCCCTGGGCCGGCTTTTCGCTGGCGGCAACGGAATTTGCGTTCGACTCAAACGTTTTCTCTTTTGGCTGTTCGGCCGTTTGCCGCTTCTCCGGGGTATCGACGAACATCGCGTTCTTCGGCGCAAGTATAGGCGGCGGAGTTGGCGCGAGATTGACGAGAGTCAGCTGCGCCGGTTGATCATCTTCAACGGCCGGTGATTCAAGTTTGTCGCCAAAGGCTGCGAGCGAAACGGCGACGATAAAATGCAGCAGGAGCGACGCAACGATCGCCACCACGACGGTTCGCCGTTCGCGCGCCCGTTTCATTGAAGGAGAACTGCGGAGCATTGGTCGCGCCTTGCTGGCGCACAACTTATCCAACACACGCGGGCAGACAACGACGCGCGCCGACGTTGAACTTCCCAGCGGTCGCGCGCACGTTTGGCCGTGTTCGCGAACGCCGCGCTCTTAATCGCCGGTCACGGCTCGACCGTAAACGCCGCATCGAGCGCGCCCACCTGGGCGCATGCGCGCGCCATTCGCGAGGCCGGCATTTTCGCAGAGGTGCAATGCGCGTTTTGGAAGGAAGAACCGAGTTTGCGTGACGCGCGCTTCTACTTCGATGAGGACAAAATCCGTACTATTTTCGTCGTGCCGAATTTCATCAGCGAAGGCTATTTCACGCAGACGGTAATTCCGCGTGAGCTGGAATTAAACGGTATCGTCACCACACGACGAAACGGGCAGCTCTGGAAGTATTGCGAGCCAGTGGGCAATCATCCGCTCATGACTGAATTGCTACTCGCCCGCGCGAACGAGACTGCGCCTGGCGTTGACCCTGCGCAAACCGCTCTGCTCATCGTGGCGCATGGAACGGAGTTGAATGACAACAGCGCGGTCGCGGCCAAGCGCGAAGCGGCGCGTATCCGCGCCCGCGGCCAGTTCGCCTCAGTCCTCAACGTTTACATGGAAGAAACACCGCGTGTGGCCGATTGGGATAAACTTAGTACCGCGCCCAATGTGATCATTGTGCCGTTTTTCATCGCGGACGGCTTGCACTCGGACGAAGACATCCCGCAGCTGATCGGGATTCCGTCGTCGGCGACGTCACCTTCTCGGAACCCGCATCAGCTGCGCGGGCGCAAAGTGTTTTACGGCAACGCCATTGGCACAGAGGCACGATTTGCCGAGATCATCGTTGAGCAGGCGCGGAATGCAGCTAGCGTAGCCCATGCCGGTTAAAGCGCCCGCCAAGCTTCGCCGCCAGGGGCTGCGGAAAACGCGAACGTCGCCACGGCTCCGCACCGGGCGCACCATCCCGCCGGCGCGCGACCGCAAGTGCAAAGCGCTGCAATCAGTCGGCGCGCTCATGCTGACCGGCGCTCATGGCCAAAGCGTGGCCGAGCAAATCACCGGACTGGTACAGCGCATCTGCCATTATCGATGGATTGGCATCTACAAAATCAGCCGCCATGAGTTTGTCCTCATCGCCGCAACCAATCACATGCGGCCTGCCTACCCTCGCTTTCCCATCACTCAGGGTTTGAGCGCGGACGCGGTGGAAAAGCGTTCTACCATCATCGTGCCCGACGTGAGCAAGGAGCCGAAATTCCTGCCGAATTTCTGGACGACTAAATCAGAAATCATCGTTCCCATTATCGATGATGAGCACGGCCGAGTACTCGGTACTTTTGTCGCCGAAAGCGGAAAGGTGAACGCCTTTCGCAAAGCCGACCGCGATTTCCTCGAAGGCGTGGCGCGGCTCATCTGGCGCGCGCTGGTGTGAACGAGCCGGCGCTCGAGCAACTGCTCGAGAGCGAAGTGGCCGGAGCGGAATTATTCATCGGCGAAGTGGTCGTTCGCCGTCACGCGAACGGCGGATTCGAGCTAAGGCACCGCGACGATTCAGCCGCCGCTTCGCTGCCCGAAGAAGTCCCACCGTCCCGCACAATTGAGATCGCGAAATTCGATGACGCCGGAAAGTACCGGCCCCTTCGGACGGCGCCCACTCTGCGTCGCGGCTGGAAAGTTGTCGCGAGCGATACAGCGTCTCTCATCGCGGTACTCGATGCGCTTTACCCCGCGCGCCTTGCCGTTTGGCGGGCGTGGAGACTCGGCCGTCTCGCGACCACGCCTTTGCGCGACACTTTGAATCGACAAAGCGGGATCTATCGCGCCGCTGCCAGGATTTCCGATGCATCGCTGGATGAACTCGTCCGAAATTTCTGCCGCTCCGATGGCGGTTGTCTGCGCACGATTTTCTGGCGGCGCGACCGAACCGGCGAGGTCGCCTCGACGAAGTTGCCGCCCGAGAAGTTCGACCCGGCGCACGACCAGACCGGGCGCGGCGAGAAATGCATCCCGCTGCTTTGCCAGGAAGCGTGCGGTTTACTCGTCAGTGCCTGCGCCGAAGCGGTGAAGAGCGGGCGATGATCATCCGGGCGCCGGTGATCGTCACCATGGAGGGCGAGCTGATGCGCGATGGTTTGGTGCGCGTGGAACGCGATCGAATTGTCGAGGTCACCACATCAAACATCGGAAACAGCTCAGACGTTCTGTCGCTCGACAATCACGTGCTGCTGCCTGGACTGATCAACGCGCATTGCCATCTCGATTACACCTGTTTGCGCGGCAAGATCGCGCCGCGCGAGTCATTCACGGACTGGATCCGCGCCATCAATGCCGAGAAAGCGCAGTTGGGTGAAAATGAGTACGCCGAGTCAATCCAGCAAGGGCTGAAGGAAGCGCGGCGATTCGGCACGACGGCGATCGTCAACTTGGAGGCGTTTCCCGAGTTGATCACGCGCATTCAGCCAGTGCCGCTGCGCATTTGGTGGTGCTCGGAGTTGATCGATGTGAGCGCTCCCGGTGAAACTGAGCAACGCGTCAGTAACGCGGTGCATCGACTGCAACGCCGTGCCGCGGGCCTGGCGCCGCACGCGCTCTTCACTGCCTCGGCCGAGCTTTTCAGACGATGCGCAGAAATCGCCTGCGCGAACCGCTGGCTCCTCACCACTCATCTCGCGGAATCGCGCGAGGAGATGCAGATGTTCCGTGATGCCGCGGGGCCGTTGTTCGATTTTCTGCGCGCGTTTGGGCGCGACGCTTCAGATTGCGGTGGAACAACGCCACTCGCGCGTTTTCTCCACATTTGCCCCGGCATCGCTCAGAAGGATACAACGTGGTTAATCGCGCACTTGAACGAACTAACCGAAAGAGACTTCGAGCTGCTGCGGAATCTGCCGGAGAAGTTCTCGATCGCGCATTGTCCGCGCAGCCATGTGTACTTCCGGCACTCGCCGTTTCCCTTCGAACGCTTGCACGCGCTCGGCTTCAACATTTGCCTCGGCACAGACAGCCTGGCGAGCAACATGGACCTGAGTTTGTTTGCCGAGATGCGGCAGTTTCGGCAGTCCCATCCTCAGCTCAGCGCGGCCGAGATTCTCGGGATGGTGACGGTAAACCCTGCCTCCGTACTCAGGCGGAAGAGTGATCTCGGCAAAATCGCACCCGGTTTTCTCGCCGATATGATTGCGCTGCCGCTAAATGGTTCAGCCGATATCTACGAGCAGATCACTGGCTTTGAGGGCCATGTTCCCTGGATGATGATCAATGGTGTAGAGGCGGCTGTACCCAGCCGCACGGGCTAGATTTTGCCGCGGCGAACGTTGCGGGTGAGGACACCCGCCTCTACATCAGCTTGCGCCACTTTTTCCGCGTCCGCCCTTTATTTTTCTCAAAACTTCAATATTCTCCGCGCTCGGATGGCCAAGATCGTAATCATCGACGACGAGCCGGCGATGGTGGAGGTGATCGTGACGCTCTGTCGCGAAAAAGGTCACCAGGTTTACCCGTTTAACCAGGCGCAAAAAGCGGTCGAGCAGCTCGACGCCATTCAGCCGCACGTCGTTATCGCGGATATTCGCATGGAGACGATGAGCGGCTTCGATGTACTCCGGCACGTGCGCGAGCACCATCGGCAGACGGCGGTCATTCTCATAACCGCTTACGCTTCGGTCGAGACGGCGGTCGAAGCGATGAAGATGGGCGCGTACGATTACGTGACCAAGCCATTCAAGATCGACGAGCTGCAAATGACGGTGCAGCGCGCGCTCGATTATCAGGCAGCCGTCCGCGAGAACGTTTACCTGCGCAAAGAGCTCAAGAACAAATACAAGTTCGAGAACATCATCGGCACGAGTCCGACAATGCAGCAGGTTTACAGCCTGATCAGCAAGGTCGCCGATACGGACTCAACTGTGCTGATCCAGGGTGAAAGCGGCACCGGCAAGGAGCTGGTCGCGCGCGGGCTGCATTTTAACTCAAACCGGCAGCATCATCCGTTTGTCGCCATCAACTGTAGCGCGCTGCCGGAGAACCTGCTCGAATCGGAATTGTTCGGGCACAAGAAAGGGGCGTTCACGGGCGCGGTGGCGGACAAGCGCGGCCTGTTTGAGGAAGCGAACCTGGGCACGATTTTCCTCGATGAAGTAAACTCGATGGCGCCGCAGTTGCAGACCAAACTGTTGCGCGTTTTGCAGGAGCGCGAAGTCCGCCGGGTGGGCGACAACAAAAGCTCGCCCGTCAACGTGCGCGTGGTCGGCGCGACCAACGAGCCGCTTTTGCCCAAACTCAAGGACGGTACTTTCCGCGAGGATCTGTACTACCGGCTCGCGGTTATTCCCATCGAGATTCCCGCGTTGCGCGAGCGCCTCGAAGACGTGCCCTTGCTGGTGAACCACTTTCTGCAAAAGCAGGCGGCCTCAAGCGGCGGGGAACCCAAGAAGATCGACCCGAAAGCGATCGACATTCTTTCGCACTACCGCTACCCGGGCAACGTCCGCGAGCTGGAGAATGCGATCGAGCGCGCCTGCGCGTTGTGCGAAGATGAAGTGATTCTCCCATCTGATTTGCCGCCGCAGATCGTTTCCGAGGTGCTCGGCAACAAGGAGGAGAGCGCGCGCGCCACTCTGCCGGTAGGGTTGAAGCTAACGGACTTCATTCATCAACAGGAGCGCACCTACATCGAGGCGACGATCGAGCATTGCGGGGGCGCGCGCGAGAAAGCCGCGCACATGCTCGGCATCAGCCTGAGTACAATGCATCGCAAAGGCGAAGCGAACGGCAAAGTCAGCCCCGTTAAAAAGAAGAAAGCGCGGCGTTAGAGGCGCGGAAGTCAGCTGCGCTTGGAATAAATGCGCATCTGCTCAGCTTGCTTTTGCAGTTCGTCGAGCGCCTCGAGTAGCGCCTGTTGCTTCTGAAGCAAGTCGTCATTGCCAGCCTTCATCTGCTGTAGCGACTTGATCGCCTCCTGCATTTCAGTGTCATCCCCTTTCGCTGCAATGCTCGGCTGCGGTGTGGCGGCGGCCTGGTTTGCCGGCTGCACAATGATCGGCGTTTGCGCGAACGCGGCTGAGTACAGGGAAATCGCGGCAAGGCCGTGGACCAGCAACTTTCTTTTCATCAGCGCCCTCCGCGGCTGGCATAGATGCGCGCCTGCCGGATCGCTTCAGCCAGGGTCGCCATCTTTTCATCGATCTTCGCCTGATTGGCCGCGAGCTGCGTCTGCTGTGTACTCACATCCTTGATCAAGGTGATGAGTTGTTGTCGATCCTCATCAGTTGTTTGTGACTGACCGGAAAAGATGGGACAGGCAACAGCCATCGCGGCGAGAAATGTTAGGCGTTTCAGAGCCATGACGGAAAGCCTTACAGCAGCTGGCGTTCCTGACTTGTACTCAATCTGACAGAGCGCCTAGTACGTATCTCTTGTACTCGGGAAAAAATCGCGGCCCGGAAGTTGCTGTTTGCAGAATTCGCTGAACTCCTTACTCTAAGCTCCGCATGGCCGCGCAGGGAATGCATCAGTCCCAAAACTTGTCCCTGCAGCAGGTGCTCGCGCCGCAGCTGCAGCAGAGTCTGCTCATTTTGCAGGCGCCGTTGCTCGAGCTGCGCAATCTCGTCCAGCAGGAGATGGAAACAAACCCGGTGCTGGAAGAGCTCGCCACTGATCCGGACGCCAGCAACAACAACACTGAGCCTGCGAGTACTGATCAGGAATTCAAAGAGGAGTTCGATAAACTCGCCAAGCTCGATGAGGAATGGCGCGATTACATGGCGCAATCAAGCGGCTATAACGCCCGAGCGGCCGAGGACGACGAGAAGCGGCAGTTCTTTTTTGAATCGATCGCCACGAGCGAAACGCTCCAGCAGCACCTCATGTCCCAGCTTAATCAGCAGGTGCTCGATGCCAGCGACCGCAAAACCGCCGAGCTCATCATCGGTAACATCGATGACAACGGCTTCCTCCAAACCACGCCGGAAGAGATGGCGCTCAATACCGGCATCCCAAAGGAAAATTTCGAGGACATGCTCACGCTCATCCAGAGCTTTTATCCCCCCGGCGTGGGCGCGCGCGATTTGCGCGAGTGTTTGCTCATTCAACTCAAGCGCGAAGGGAAGCAAAACAGCCTCGAGTACAAGATCGTCTCCGACCACATGCAGGACCTGGGGAAACGCCGCTTTCCCGAGATCGCGCGCCGCATGGGCATCACCGTCGAGCAGGTGCAGAAATGCGCCAATAACATCGCCCAGCTCGAGCCGCGGCCCGGCGCAGTATTTGCCGAAGCGCCGAAGAATTACGTCGTGCCCGATGTTACCGTCGAGAAGATCAACGGCGAGTACCAGGTCATTCTCAACGGCGAACAAATCCCGCACCTGCGCATCTCAAATACCTACAAAGACATCATGTCGCAGGATGGCAACGGCAACGAAGTAAAGGATTACATCCGCGACAAAATCCGCAGCGGCAAGTTCCTCATCAAATCGATCCACCAGCGCCAGCAAACCATCTCGAACATCGCGCACCAGATTGTCGATCGGCAGCGCGAATTTTTCGAGCACGGCTCCTCGCAGTTGAAACCGATGACGATGGTGCAAATCGCGGACGCCGTGGGCGTTCACGAGACGACTGTCAGCCGCGCCATCTCCGGCAAGTACATGTCCACGCCGCAGGGCGTTTACGAGATGAAGTACTTTTTCACGCCCGGTTACCAGACCTCGACCGGCGAGTCGATGAGCAACACCAGCGTGAAGGAAGCGATCCTTGATCTCGTTAGAAACGAAGACGGCAGCGCGCCATTAAGCGACAAGGAAATCGTCGAGATTCTAAGCAACCGCGGCATTCCCATCGCCCGCCGCACCGTGGCCAAGTACCGCACCGAGCTGAACATTCTCCCGAGCAACATGCGGCGGAAATACTGAGGAAAAGGCTGAAATTCTGAAAAACTGAGAAACTGAAATCGCGCTGTAAACATTTCAGCTTTCCAGCGTTTCAGTTTTTCAGCATTTCTCTTCCATGACTCCCGCTCAACGCGCCGCCGTCATACAGGAATGGCGCGGGTTACCCCAGCCGCCCGCCGCCTCGCACCGCTGCAAAAGTACGGCGGAGCTGTTGCCGGCGTTGATGCAAAAGCTTGGGCTGAAGGAGCGGCTACGAGAGACCGAAGTCATCGGGGCGTGGTGTTCCATCGTCGGCGATTTTATCGCGGCACATTCCGCGCCGGCGACGCTGCGCGATGGCATCCTTTACGTTCGCGTGCTTCAACCCGCGCTGCACTACGAGCTGGAGCGAGTCGCCAAGCCGCGCATCTTGCAAAAGCTCAAGCAGCGTTTCGGCGGAAAAACGATCCGCGATGTGCGCTTCCGGTTGGGTTAGTTTCGCTCTCGCTCATCTTTACTGGATTCAGCGACGATGATCGAGCGCATTGCCATCGAGCAGTTCAAAGTACAGGCGCATGTGGGCGTGCCACTCGATGAACGCAGCCAGCCGCAGCGGTTGGTTTTGAATATCAGCCTCACGCCTGCCCGCACTGAGCCACGCGATGAATTGGCGGCAACGATCAATTATTCGGCCGTGGCTAAAATCGTGCGCGAAACCATCGGCAAACGCCGTTACAAGCTCATCGAAACCGTGGCGGAGGAGACGGCCGCGGCGCTGCTAAGGCAGTTCGAAGTTCAGCGCGTTTCTGTCGAAGTACGGAAGTTTGTTCTGGCCGATGCGGAGTACGTTTCAGTGACAGCTGTGCGCGAACCCGCGGTTAAACGGGTACGCGGTTGATCACGGGAAGAATTCGCTTTTCGCGCCCCGATGTTTCTATTGCAGGCGTGAAGAACGAAAAGTGGGAGACGGTTTCGAGCGCTTTGCGCTTCGTCGACGATCATCTTTCGGTCGAGACGGAGGCGGTAACGACTCCCGCTCGGGCCGACGCGCGCGAGTGGACAGTCGTGCATCGCAAATCCGCCGTTGTCATTGCCGCCATGACGGTGGAGGGAAAATTCGTTTTGATCCGGCAGGAGCGCATCCCGATTCGCCAGACCATCTGGGAAATGCCCGCCGGCCAGGTCGATCAACTTTGCGGCTCCGGCTCGTTCAAGGATGTGGCGTTGCGCGAACTGCGCGAAGAAACAGGTTACGAGCTCGCGCCCGGCGGTGAAGCGATTTTCCTGGGCGATTTCTTCTGTTCGCCGGGATTTACCGATGAGCGCGAGTTTCTCTTCCTTCTTAAGCCAGTACGACGTTCGACCGCGGGTCAGGCGCACACCCAGGCGGAAGCGATCATCGATTGCCGCGAGTTCTCCCCGGATGAGATCACGGCCATGATCGCCGAAGGCACCATTCGCGACGCAAATACTCTCAGCACGTGGGCGCGGCTGCTCGCGCGCAAGCTCGTGCGCGTCGGCTGAAATGGCGCTGCGCGATGTCTTCCGCTTTCGCGAATCGCCCGAGAGCGAAACTTCCAAGCCGTTCCTCGAGCACCTCGAAGACTTGCGGTGGACGATCGTGAAGATCGCCATCACCCTCGCGATCGCGATGGCGCTTTGCTTTGCCTTTCGTGGAACGCTCGTGCGCGTCTTGCAGGCGCCGTTGCATTCAGTCGATCAACACGTGGGCGTACTAAGGGCTCTCGGCATCACTGATTCCATCACCATTTCCTTCCACCTCGCCTTCTACGCCGGCATCGTCATCTCGTTTCCGCTGCTGCTGTTCTTTCTGGCGGAATTCGTTCTCCCGGCCTTGACGTTGACGGAAAAAAAATTCCTTTTCCCTGCCATCGGCGTCAGCTTCGGCCTGTTTCTTGCCGGCGTACTTGTCTGCTATTTCTGGCTGCTGCCTAAAACCATCGTCTTCTTCTTCCACGACACGCGCTCGCTCGGCTGGGAACCGACCTGGACGGTGCAACAGTATTATTCCTTCGTGACCCGATTTGTCCTCGGCTTTGGGCTCGCTTTCGAGCTGCCCGTCGTCGTACTTGCACTCGTGCGCTTCGGGCTTGTGACCTACGAATTCATGGCGCGGACAAGGCCGTACGCGATCGTACTTATTTTCATTCTCGCCACCATCATCACGCCAACCCCTGACGTACTTACGCTGGTCGCGCTCAGCCTGCCCATGGTTCTGCTTTACGAAAGCTGCATCTGGATCGCCTGGTTCATGAAACGGCGGCAAACAGCGCGATAGCATGTCCCGTCATCCCGAGCGCAGTCGAGGGATCCCGCGGCGTTACCTCAAAGTTACGGTAGCGGGATTCTTCGACTCCACTTCGTTTCGATCAGAATGACGGCAAGTACGACGGTGGGCGGGCTTTTCGTTTTCATCCTTGGAGCGTGCATCGGCTCGTTCTTGAACGTCGCTATTTACCGGCTGCCGCGCGATCTGTCGGTGAATCGGCCACGCCGTTCCTTTTGCCCGAATTGCGGAAAGCAAATTGCCTGGCGACACAATCTGCCTCTCGTTAGCTGGCTCGTCTTGCGTGGTCGTTGCGCAGAGTGTGGCACTCCCATCCCCTTTCGCTACTTCGCCGTCGAGCTCATCACCGCAGTACTTTTTCTCATCAGCTGGAATTTTTTTCCCTCGCAGGTCGCCGTTGCCTATTGGGTGTTTATCGGGCTGGTTGTCGCGGCGACATTTATCGATCTCGAGCATTTCATCATCCCGGATGAAATCACGCTTGGCGGCGTCGTGGCTGGCATTGTCGCCGCGTTCATTGTGCCGCAGCTGATGAGTACGGACGCGCGGCTGCCTGCGTTCGTTCGTGCTGCACTGGCCGCCTTGCTCGGTTATCTGCTGCTGTGGTTCGTACTCGAGGCAGGCAAACTGTTGTTCGGCCGTAAACGCATCACGCTCGATGCTCCCACTCCGTTTATCTGGCGCCGCAGCGGAGATGATGCGGAGTTTACCGTCGGAGCCGAGCGCAGCTTGTGGAGTGAATATTTCGGCCGCGAAAGTGACCGGCTGCTGATCGACTGCGAGGACGCGAGCATCGATGGCCGCATGCATAACAAAGTCACGCTCGAGTTCCACTACGATCGGCTTGCGGTCGAGAATGAGACATTCGCACTCGACGACCTGACCGAGATTACCGGCAGCGCGCTCGCTCTTGTCATTCCTCGCGAGGCGATGGGACGCGGCGACCTGAAATTTCTTGCCTGCATCGGCGCATTTCTTGGCTGGCGCGCCGTCCTCTTCGCGCTGTTTGCCGGCTCCGTTTACGGGTCAGTGATTGGGCTGATCACGCTGTTGCTGGGCAAACGCGTCTGGTCGCTCAAGCTGCCGTTCGGCCCGTATCTCGGGCTGGGTGCGATCACCTGGATGTTCTTCGGCGAGGGGCTGCTTCAGCGGTACCAGGCGCTCCTCGGATTCTGAGAAGTGCCAGGCTCTCTGACCTAAGCTGCCACGCTGCAAACATGCTAAGCTCCGCGCGCATGACGAACCTGATCGATGGCCGCGCAGTCGCGACCAAAGTTTACGCTGAGCTGCGCGAACAAATCGGCAATTCCAAAGCACACGGGGCAACACCCGGCTTGGCTGTGCTTCTCGTCGGCGATGATCCGGCGTCTCGCGCCTATGTGCGGGCCAAAGATAAAATGTGCCGTGAGCTTGGCTTGTACTCAGTGAAGCTCGAGCTGCCGGCGACCACCACCCAGCGCGAATTGCTCGCGCGCGTCGAAGAACTGAATCGCGACGATTCCATTCACGGAATTCTCGTCCAATCACCGCCGCCGAAGCACATCGATGAAGCGGCGATCGTCCGCGCCTTGGACCCGGCTAAAGACGTGGACGGCTTTCACCCGGTCAATGTCGCCAAACTCGTGCTCGGTGACGGCTCCGGCTTCGTGCCCTGCACGCCGCTCGGCTGTTTGCGCTTGCTGCGGGAAACGGGCGTGGGGCTCGCCGGCGCAAACGTCGTCGTACTAGGCCGCAGCATGATCGTCGGGAAACCAATGGCGCTGCTCCTCATGCGCAAGGGCATCGATGCCACCGTGACGGTGGCGCATTCGCGCACGAAAAATCTGCCGCAGCTTTGCGCGCGTGCCGACGTTCTGATCGCAGCGATCGGTCAGCCACAATTCGTTAGCTCAGACTTCGTGCGCGAAGGTGCTGTGGTCATCGATGTTGGCATTAATCGTGTGGACGATCCGGGCAGCGAACGCGGTTATCGTCTGGTTGGCGACATCGATTTTGAGGCGGTGGCACCAATTGCCAGAGCGATCACGCCAGTACCTGGCGGCGTTGGTCCGATGACAATCTCGATGCTAATGGCGAACACCATCAAAGCGTGCCGGCAGCTTACCCGGCACTGATTGACGGGGAGTACAATTAGTCAGTGCGCAATTTTCCTCGTCAGAAATCGCGCCAGCGCGGGCTGAGTACGTGCGATCGCAAAGAGCATGGATCCCATTCTCGGCGAGAGAACCGCCGCGCGCGCAAGAGCGTTGATCCAGAGGGTGCGGCGGTACATCTCTGAGTAGGCACGTCGAAATTCCTGGCGCACCATGAACCGGTTTGCGCCACGGCTTAGCCGGTGGACCATCTCGGCCGCGATCTCGCCCGAATTGAGCGCGTAAGCGATGCCTTCGCCCGTGAATGGCTCGACGACGCGCGCAGCATCGCCGATCAGGAACACGCCTTTGCGCGCGGGCGAAATGGAGGGACGGGCGAGCGGCGTAACTGTGCGCCATTGCTGCTCCGGCGGCAGGTCGAATCGCCTGCGCGCCCAATCGCGCAGCTCCGGCAACGTTGTTGCCCTTCCGACAAGACAAAGATTCAGTTCGCGCTCGTTCACCGGCGCCTGCCCGGAGTAGCCCCCGCGCAACAGCTGCAACACGACGCGATTGCCGAATGCAGGCGGCAGCGGCACGTGCGCCTGCAACGCCACACGTTCACGCGCGATGTGCGGCAGCAAGTGGAGCATGCGCGCGACGGTGGAGTTGCGCCCGTCCGCCGCGACGAGAATGCGCGCAACAATTTCCCGGGCATCAGTGACGATGCGCCAGTTCCCTGCGGCACGTTCGACCGAGCGGACGGTCGTACTTTCACTCACCTCGGCGCCTGCTGCCTTCGCAGCATCCAGCAGAATCGAATCGAAAATGCTGCGCTTGATCGCGATCTCCGCGCTCTCGCCTCTCGGGAGTTGCACCGCGATCGAGCGGTTTCGCTGATCGATGAATTCGACAATGTCGAGTCGGGCGCGTTCAGCCGCGCGCACCTGTACCTCGACACCGAGCCGCCGCAACACCGGCCAGCAAGCCGGATTGATGCAATCGCCGCAGACCTTCTCGCGCGGAAATTTCTCGCGCTCGATCACGACGGTATCCAACCGGCGTTTCGCGCAGAATGCGGCGCACGTTGAGCCAGCTGGTCCGCCGCCGACGATCGCCACGTCATAAATCATCGGCGCCACTGTAGGCACAGGCCGATTTGGTTAAATTGGGAACTGATGGAGATCTCGCGCGCCAAGCCAGACCTCAGCAAGAAGGTGCACGACGTCCCGCATAAACCGGGCGTTTATCTCATGCGCGATCGATTCAATCGCGTGATTTACGTCGGCAAAGCGCGCGATCTACGGAAACGCGTCGGCTCGTACTTTATGCCTTCGAAAATGGCCGTCGCCGACCTGAAGACGCGCGCCATGCTCGAAGCGGTCTGGGATTTCGAAACGCACACGGTCAACAGCGAAGCGGAATCGGTGTTGCTCGAAGGCAAATTGATCAAGGAGTACCGACCGCGCTACAACGTGTCGTTTCGCGACGACAAACGCTTTCTCCTGGTGAAAGTGGATGAGACGGAGGATTGGCCGCGCTTTCGCCTGGCGCGTTTCAAGAAAGATGATGGCGCGCGCTACTTCGGTCCGTATGCCCACGCCGGCGCCCTGCGCCAAACGCTCAATTTCATGCGAAAGAAATTCGGTGTACTCACGTTCGGCCGCGGCTCGCCCACGGAACGTGAGCTGAAATCATCCACCTACCAGGTGCCGATGAAGCTGAGCGAGATCAACGCCGAAATTTACCGGCAACGGGTGGCGCAGGCGTGCGAATTTCTGGAGGGCCACTCGCGCGAGATGATCGCCGAGCTGGAAAAACAAATGCGCGAGCACGCCACGAAAATGGATTTCGAGAAAGCGGCCGAGCTGCGCAATATGCTGGACGATTTGCGCCGCACCACGCGCCCGACGCGCCGGTTCACCCGCGGCTCAATTCCGACCACGATTGATCCGGAAGCAGACCTGCGTGCGCTCGGTGATGCGCTGCAACTGCACAGCCTGCCGCGCGTGATGGAGTGCTTCGATATTTCCAACATCAGCACCACGCACGTCGTCGCGTCGATGGTCTGTTTCCGCGACGGAGTACCGGACAAGAATTGCTATCGCCGTTACCGGATTCGCACAGTGGAAGGGCAGGACGATTTTGCCAGCATGGCCGAAGTGGTGCGGCGCAGGTATTCGCGGATTTTGCTGGAAGCGCACGCGGCAAATCCGGACGCGGCGGAGTTTTCGCAGGAAAGCGCTGCAGACGCAATCAGTCGCCTTGCAAGCTGTCATGCTGACTACAGCGAAGTGCCATTCCGGCCCGGACCGAAGCCCAAGGATCCCGCTGCCCTGCCTTTTGGTACTGCTACGGGATCCCTCGGCTCCGCTCGGGATGACACATGTTTTGTTCGCCTGCCCGACCTTATCATCGTCGATGGCGGCAAAGGTCAGCTTTCATCCGCGTGCAAGGAATTGCAGCGGCTCGGCTTGCACGAACTGGCGATTATCGGCTTGGCGAAAGAGCACGAGGAAATTTATCGGCCGGGTCGCGCGCTGCCGTTGCGTTTGCCGGAAGATTCGGGCGCGCTGCGTTTGCTCCAGCGCATCCGCGACGAGGCGCATCGTTTCGCGAATACGTACCATCAGCTGCTAATGAAGAAACGTATTGGCGAGAGCATCCTGGATGATTGCCCGGGCGTAAGCCAGAATCGCAAGAATCTGTTGTTGCGTGAGTTTGGCTCGGTGAAACGGCTGCGGCAGGCGAGTGTCGAGGAGATTGCCGCGACAGAAGGAATCGGGCGCAAATTAGCTGAAGACGTGCACCGTTTTCTACAAACTCATTGAAACGAGCACGAGCACGATTATGAGCAGGAGCATGAGATGGAACGTGGCGCTCGGTTTCGCCCTGATGTGCGCGGCGGCCGCGCATGGGCAACAACTCGTGCCCGCGTCTCCCTCGCCCGTCGCCGAGACTTCGCCGGCGGCGCCCGATGAAGACATTAAACCGACATGGGAAACGCAAAAACTCGCCCGTACTTACACGCTCGATATCCCGGCGCCGCGCGGGCAGATCACTGATCGCAACGGCGCGCCGCTCGCCCAAAATCGGCTGCGCTACAATCTCGCCATTACCTTCCCCACCCCGCTCGATTTTAATGACACGCAGGCACTCGATTTCGCGCACCAGCAAATCGCGGCGGCGAATAAACTGATCGGCCGGACCATTCAAATCAAAGACGACGCGATTCTGCGCCATTACCACAATCGCGGAATTCTCCCGCTCGAGATCGCAACGAATCTTTCTGACGACGAGTACGACGCGGTGAAAGACCACTTGCCAGCGCAAATGACTCTGGGTGGCGTTTACCAGCGCGTTTATCCGCAGGGGAAAACCGCCGGCCAGATCGTCGGCTACTGCGGCCGGACCGGGCGCAATCCGGACGGGATTATCGATAATCACGAGACGCTTTGGCCGGAAACGGAAGGGCGCGAAGGCATCGAGCAAACCTTTAATGCCATGCTCGCGGGCCAGCACGGTGAGTACAAGATGACGTTCGACAAGGATGGGCGGAAAACCTCGGAGAAGATCGCCACCCCGCCGGTGCCCGGTAACACCGTTGTCACCACCATTGATTTGCGGCTGCAGGAGCTTGCGGAGAAGGCTCTGGAAAAGAAGGCGAAGCGCGGCGCCATCGTCATTATCGATCCGAATAACGGCGACGTGCTCGCGCTCGCGTCCTGGCCGGACTATGACCCGAACCTTTTTGTCCCGTCCATCTCCGCGGAAAAATTCAAGGCGCTCCAGAATGATCCTGATATTCCGCTTCTCCCGCGCGCGTTCCGTTCCGCCTATCCGCCTGGCTCCACGTTCAAGGTCGCCGTCGGCATCGCCGCGCTGGAGAGCGGCGCGGTCAGTGCCACGGATGAGTACCAGTGCACGCCCTCGATCGATATCGGCAACGTGACCTTTCACAACTGGAAAAAGTCGGATCGCGGCTACCTGAATTTCGTGCAGGCATTGACCGAATCATGCGACACTTGGTTCTACCAGGTCGGGATCAAAACCGGCGCGCAACCGATCATCGATTGGGCGCAAAAGCTCGGGTTCGGCACCAAGTGCGGCATTCCCATTCGCAATGAAGCAGAAGGCCGAGTACCGAACGACGCCTACATGAAAGCGACGCATGGGCGCAAAATCCTTAATGGCGACATTGCCAACATGTCGATCGGCCAGGGCGACATTCTGGTTACCCCGCTGCAAATGGCACAATGCATGGCAATCGTGGCGAATGGCGGCACGTTTTACCAGACGCGCCTGGTCGAGCAGGTGCAAACCGTCGATGGCGCGATAGTCACGGCTTACAACGTGCGCGAAAAACGGAACCTGAATCTCTCCGAATCAACCATCGCCCAGCTGCGCACCGGTATGATCGACGCCGTCAATGGGGGCGCCGGTACTGCGCATGCCGCGAGTCTGGACAATGTGGAGGTTGCCGGCAAAACGGGCACGGCGCAGTGGGGCCCGAAGAACAAGGAGCGCACTGCGGCATGGTTCGCTGGCTACTTGCCCGCGGATAATCCGAAGTACGCGTTCGCCGCGCTCTACGAAGGTGACGTCGGCGTGAAATCGCACGGCGGCACGGTCGCGGCGCCGCTGATCGCGCAGGTGTTCAAGGAAGTTTACAAGGGCGAAATGGTCGCAAGCGGCAAACGCAAGCACCGCGGCTCCCCTGAAGAAGAGCAAGCGCAACCGGAAATCCGCCGCGCTCAACCGGTGACGGACGAGGATTCAGGAGATTGAAGGCGATCTGCGGTCGCTTCGCTGTGCGAAGCGCGCTTGTGCAAGCAGACGTGTGAGAGAAAGGCCGAGCCTCGTCGGCGCACGCTACACCGCCGTTTCCGCCGGCAGTTCCATTGTGCCTTTGTACTTAGGCGCATCTTCTTCGATGCCGAAGTTCTCGGCATAAAGTTCCGCTACTCGTTCCATTTCATCCGTAGTTAGCGGCGGTGTTTCCGGTGCTTTGGCAAACTCGATCAGCTGCTCTTCGTTGTAGATGTTCGGCAGTGTCGAGGCGACAAGATCATCCGCCAGCAGCCATTGCAACGCGGCCTGGCCAAGTGTGCGCTCGGCACTCTCAAGAAAGCGCAGCTGCTCCACTTTCTTCACGCCGTTAAGCAGCCAGCTGCGCGGCCGGTGCGCGCGATGATCGCCCGGCGGGAAAACAGTTTCAGCGGTGTAGTGCCCCTCCAGCATCCCGCTCGAGTGCGGCACGCGCACAAGAAACATCGTGTCCTTGCCCGCTTCGCGCACTGCATCGTGCATGGCCCGCGCGGGGTGCTGCTCGAGCATGTTATAAATGTGCTGCACCACGGTGAAATCCCGCTCCCGAATGGCATTGATTCCCTCGTACATCCAGCCAATCGCCGGCCCCAGGCCAATGCCGTAGTAGCGGATTTTTCCGCCGCGCTGCAACTGCTCCAGCGTTCTCCAGAGCGCATCATCTTCCACCTGCGGCATGCGAATATTGTGCAGTTGCAGGAGGTCGATTCGGTCCGTTCTAAGGCGCTTCAACGCCGCTTCGGTCGCGCGGGTGATTGCTTCAGGCGAAAAATTCTGCGGAATTTCGCGCTGCCCGCGCCCCCGCGCTTCACCATGCGTGACAAAATCGTAGCCCACCTTCGTCGCAATCGCGATTTCGTCCCGGTGTTTTGGGAATGCTTTCGCGATGTACTCCTCGCTCAATCCGTTCCCGTACGTGTCCGCGGCGTCAAAAAGCGTGATGCCGAGATCGAATGCCTTGTGCATAAGCGCGAGCGCCTCTGCCTCGGTGTAATTTCCCCACCAGCCGGTCGAGATCGTCCACATCCCGAAGCCGACCTCGCTCACCGTCAGATCAGTGTTCTTGAAAGTGCGAAAACGCATGGAATCAACTTAGAGTGCCAGCTTGAGAGACTCAACTTGAGTACGGCTCGGCAACGGCGTGAGCAGCTTGCGTTTCTTTCATCCCGAACGTCGGAGCGCGCATCTCGGAAGAAGGCGAAAAAACTTTTGTCTTCGCGTTGTCGTGCGTCGGCATTAGCCGATGAAGCGGAATAAAGTTCAGTACGGGTCTGCTCTGCGCTTCATCAGGCGCGCATAATGAAATAAGTACTGCTGCGCATAACCGCCGTACTCACCGAAGTAGCCGGCGGCGAACTCGGCCAGTTTCCGTGGCGTTACCTTGCGTTTACGGGCGAAATAATTTTGCCGCAGCACGCGCTCGATCCAGACGTCGATAGGGAACGCCGCGATGCGTTCGTAGGCAAACAGCATGACGCAGTTCGCCACTTTCGCACCGACTCCCGGCAACTCGCACAAGCGCGCGCGCAGCTCGTCATCCGGCAGCGCGTTCCACGCCTCGAGATGCGCTTCGCCCGTAGCGACCCGCCTGGAAGTGGCGAGAAGATTTTTCGCGCGGTAACCCAGCCCGCACACGCGCAGTTCTTCCTCGCTGGCCCGCGCCAGGCGACCGGCGCCAGGGAAATCATATGTGGTTATGCCACATATGATCAGCTTTCGCCCGTAACGTTGCCGGAGGGCGCGTGAGATTTGCCGGATGTGCGCTACCTGCTTCATCGATGAGCAGATAAAAGTGGCGAGGCATTCCCATTTGGGCTGCCGGATAATGCGCAGCCCTCGACAGAAATCCCGCGCCTGGTTCATCGCCGCGTCGGGAGGAAATGATGCGCAAATTTTCTTCAGCGGATGATCGAGGGCAAAGTACTGCCGGATCACGCGACCTGGCGATTGTTCCGCGCCATTACAGCTGACCTTGAGTGTACTTCCGCGCTGCTCCACATACACGGGCACTTGCTCGATCGTTCCCACAAACCCGTCGGCGTACTTTTCCCAGTGAAATACCTGACCGGAGTCGAGCGTCTTCACCAGATCGAAATGCGACGCGCGAACGGAGCAGGATTGCATTCAGTCGCAGATTAGCATGCACCGCATCTCATTCCGAGTTCGTGCCGACATGCGAAGAGGACAAGCGCGCGCATCCGTGCCTAAATAACGCCCGATGGATTCCCGCCTCGCCATCGATGCGCTTGTTCTCATCGCCTATTTCGCCGTCATCATCTTTATCGGCCTGCGCATGGGCCGGAAAGAGCGCGACCTGGAAGATTTCGCCCTCGGGCGCCGGCAAATCCCGTGGTGGGCGGTGCTCGCTTCGCTCATCGCGGCCGAGACCAGCGCCGGCACATTTTTCGGCACACCGGGCGAAGGATTCACGCTGCGCAATTACACCTACCTTCAGCTCGCCTTCGGCACCATCATCGCCCGCATTCTCGTCTCCTACATTTTCATCAAGCCGTACTATGACTACCGCGTTTTCTCCATCTACGAATACCTCACCGTGCGCTTCGGTGTTGCGACGAAGAACGCGGCTTCGGCCGTTTTCCTTGTCACCCGCCTGCTTGCTTCGGGCGCGCGGCTCTATGTGGCGGCCATCGCACTGGCGCTCGCGTATGAAATGATCACCGGCACTCGGCCTAACGAGACACAGACATTGTGGATATACGTCGGCTCGATCGTCGCGCTGGTATTGCTGACCGCCATTTACACCACGCTCGGCGGCATCAAGGCTGTGATCTGGACGGACCTGATCCAGGCATCGATCATGATCGGCAGCGCGGTGGCCGCGCTGGCTCTGCTGTACTTCGCCATCCCGGGCGGTTGGCACGAAATCGTGCAACGGCGGGGTGAATTCCACGTGTCCGATTTAATCACGACCGGCCTCGATCCTGCGAAACACGGCTGGCAGAAAATCGCCGGCATGTTCGCCATTGAGTACACCATTTTCGCTGGCCTGATCGGATCGACGTTCATGACCATGTCCACCCACGGCACCGATCAGGACATGGTGCAACGAATGTTGACCGCGCCCGATGTCCGCCGCAGCCGCCGCTCGCTCATTCTTTCCGGGCTCGCTGACATTCCCATCGCGTTCACGTTTCTAAGCATCGGGATTTTACTTTGGGTTTACTACCAGGCGCACCCGGATGCGACATTATCGAAAACGCCGAACGAAACTTTCTGCCATTTCATTCTCTATCAGATGCCGGTCGGTCTGCGCGGTTTGCTGCTCGCGGGGATTTTCGCCACCGCCATGGGATCACTGAGTACAGCGCTGAATGCGCTGGCAACGAGTTTCACCCGCGATTGGTACGTCACCTACATTCGCCCAGGTGCAAACGGCGAGGAAAGCTTGCGCGCGGTGCGCTGGGCCACCGTTGGCTTCTCCGTTCTCATGATCGTGGTCGCGTCCGCCACGTCTTACTGCGTGATCGTGCTGCCCGACGTGCGCATCATTCCCATCGTACTCGGTATTTACGGTTACACCTACGGCTCGGTACTCGGAATTTTCCTCGCTGGAATGCTCACCAAACGTCGCGGACAGGACCGGGGCAACATCATCGCGATGATCGCCGGTTTCGTGGTGGTTTGCATCATCAGCGGTTTGCCAAATGCGGTTGCGCACATCTTCGGCGGCCAGCTCTACACTCAACCACCCTGGCTGCCGTTGATGGAATTCCCCTGGTGGATTTGCTTCGGCAGTATCACCACCTTTATCGTCGCGATTTGTTTTCGAACGGAAAAGCCCGAGGCCGCTCCAGCTCGTGCGTTGTCCTGACAGACTCAACTTCTCTCGGCAGGCATTGTACTTAACCGAAGAAGCTTTGGTCGGCCTTGCATCCTCAGTCGTTAGAAGAGTAGCGGTAAGTTCTCGGGGCCCCGGTTCGCAGCATTGCGATACCATTTAATTGGACGGTCGCGATCGAGACGGAAGTTGGGCATCCGCCGGAAAAAACTTTCCAGCGCGATCTCACTTTCTTCCAGCGCAAGCGGAGCGCCGAGGCAGCCATGGGCGCCATGGCCGAAGCTCATGATTGCTCCCGGCGCGCGAGTGATGTCGAATGTATCAGCGTTTTGAAAATGCGATTCGTCGCGGTTAGCTGATGCGATGCTGAGCTGGACAATATCGCCGGCGTGGATCGTCTGACCGCCGATAGTGAAATCCGCGAGTGCGATGCGCGGGATGAGAGTCACCGGTGGTTCGTAGCGCAGCGCTTCCATGATGGTGTTGCGAAGAAGCTGCGGCCGCGCTCGCAGTTTTGCGTGTTGGTCGGGGTTAGTCAGGAGCAACCAGACGACGTTGCCCATAAGGTTGCGAGGCGCGACATGGCCGGCGAGGAGAAGCAGCATTGCGTTCGCCACAATTTCGTCCTTGGAAATGTCGGCATCTGCGATGTTGGCCAGAGTACTGAGCAAATCCCGCTGCGGCTGATCTTGCCGCTGTTCCAGCAACGCTTGCGTGTAGTCGATCATTTCGGTCGCGCTACGCACCATCGGCCTGGTCGTTTGCTCGGTAATCGGAACGTTGTTGAAGAAACCGATGAAATCGAGCGACCATTGCAGGACGCGGTGACGGTCTTGTTTCGGGAATCCCATGAGATCGGAAAGGACATAGGCGGGAAGCAGAAAGGCCAGGTCGGAAGCGAAATCGATGCGGCCTTGGGGTTGTGCGCGGTCGAGTAGCTCATCAACGATCTCCTGGATGTTTTCTTTCAAGGCGTGGATGGCATCCGAGTTAAAGCCAAGGTGAAGGAACTTACGGATGCGCGTGTGATCGGCCTCGTCGTGCATCAGGACAAACTTCTCCAGGTAAGGGGCGATCGTGCGCAGCTCAGGCCGGACTGAGTCGGGCGCGGCGTCAACGAACCCTTTCATGCGATCGGCGCTCAAGCGTGAATCGTTGAAGAGAGCGGCAACGTTATCGTAATCAAAGATGAACCATTGCTCGAGTGGCGAGTAATAGAAGACTGGATGGTTTTCCCGGAAGTACTTCAGGTCGGGAAAAGGATCATCGAGCTTGTCAGGAACGTTCAGGAAGAACTCTGAGCCTTCTCTTGGATCATCAGGCATAACAATCTGCTGTACTTCACCAGTGTAGCGCGTTTGGAGAATACATCGTCAACGTAGTAGCTCATGATACGGTGATTTTGTTCACGCTCGTACAACTTCGCGCGCTGCCGCATCCCTACCAGACGCCCAGCGCTTGCAGTTGAATGATCGCTTTACCTGCCCAGTCAACGTTTGATCCAGGGCAGGCGGGGCTGGGATGAAGGATGCGGCCGAGACGCAGTTCGCGGTCGGCAAAAACACTCCGAGCACGTTTGTAAGCGAAATCGCCGATGCCGATGAGCCATTCCGGCTGAAGGACACGCACAATCTCGCGAAGGTGTTTATCACAGGCAGCGAAAAGCGTCTCTTTTTCGGCGACCGGCAACTTGTCCGGGGTGCGATTGCGGCCGCTGCTTTCGATGAAAGCGAGCGGGCAATAGTTCGCGACGAAATGTTCGCGAAAGAATTCTCCCGGCGCGCCGAATCGTCGTGCGAAAAGCCCCCACAAGCGTTCGCCACTGACCTCGCTGCGGCGGCAGGCAAAGCCGGTGACGGGACGCCGCGGATGTTCGTTGCGCGGCTGACGGATCATTGCGTTGATCTTGAGCCAGTCGCGCACAGCAGTGACCTGC
>JAFASN010000025.1 GCA_019244415.1 Verrucomicrobiota bacterium
GATCAGCTCCCGCACTATGCCGCCGTGGGTGAACTCGCTTCTGGCCGGCGCGTACTCGACTGCTTTACAAACCAGGGTGCATTCGCGCTGGTCTGCGCCCGGTCGGGCGCGAGCGAAGTGATCGGCGTCGAGTCGCAAGCAGCTGGATTGGAAGCAGCGCGAGAGAACTCAAAACGCAACCACCTTCCGGTGCGCTGGGTCGAGCAGGATGTCTTCGCCTATTTGCGCGCGGCGGAAAAAGCCGGGGCACAGTTCGATCTCATCGTTCTCGATCCGCCGTCGTTTACCAAGACGCACGGTGGGTTGCGCGACGCCATGCGCGGCTATCGCGAACTGCATCTGCGCGCCTTTAAACTTCTCTCGCACGATGGCATGCTCGCGACCTTCTCCTGTTCGCACCACGTCAAGGACGCAGTTTTCTCGGAAGCGATTGCCGCCGCGCTGGTGGACGCACGGCGTTCTGCGCGCCGGCTCCGCCGGTTCGAGCAGGCGCTCGATCATCCGGTGCTGCTGGCCATGCCAGAGACTGAGTACTTCAAAGGCGTGCTGCTGGAGATGAAGGGATCAATTTGAAAATCAGTCGTTCATTCTGAGGTAAGTGAGGAATTTTTAAGTCCGCGACTCGGTCCACTCGCCGGTTTCGGTTCGCTTGAAGTAAGAAAATTTCGGAAATCAGTGGAATTCCGAACTTGAGTACTTAATGTCGCCGACAAGAGCGGCGAAGATGCGCTCGCAACCTTCACCATGGCAGAACTGATGCGCGAACAAATGCTGGAACTCAGTGAGGAAGAATCGGTCACGCCCGAGCTGCTCGATTCGCAGGTGCAAAAAGCGCAGGAGCAACTCCTCGCGCTGAAGCGGCAGCAGGAGCAGATCGAGAAACAAAAACGCGAGCTGGAGGAATTGAGCCGTCGCCAGGAAGAGCTCGACCACGGCCGTACCGAAATGACAGACAAGCTGGCGCGCTCGCTTGTGGTACTCGAGCGCGACGCTTACGAGACACAAAAGAAACTCGAGCAGTTGCGCGCCACGCGGGAAAGTTTTGCGCAGCATCTCGAAGTACTGGAAGCGATCGACCCGAAGAGCTGGAACCCGGCGGATTTGCACCGCGAGTTAAGCAGGGCCTTGAGTACGGTGGATGATGCGCGCGCGGAATTCAGCCAGCAGCGCAGCCGGCTTCATGCGTTAGCGGAAGGTGACGCGCAGGAGGTTGCGCTGCCCGAAGCCGCGCCGGAAATTCGCGCCACTGGTGAACGTCCGTTCATGCAATGGATGCTGATCGGCTTTGCTTTCACTCTGCCGTTGCTCGTGGTGCTGATCGCGCTGCTCGTTTCCATGTGGATGGCGAAAGGCTGAGCCGCTGCATGCGCCGTCGTCCGACGAAATCCGGCTCGCCCGTCGATCAAAAGCAGCAGGAGCTAGCTCTGCGCGAAGACGAGTTGCGCGAAAAAATGCAGCAGTTGCAGCGCATGATCGAAGAGGCGCCGCGCGTGGCCGCAGAAACTTCGCGGCGGCAACGGGAAGAACTCATCGCGCGCGCCAATGAAAGTGGCAGCCGGCTTGATGCATCACTCTCGCTGCGGGACCGCCGCTGGGGCGATGAGCAGTGGGACAGCCGCCGTCGCGTCGCTCTGCGCAAGGAACGGCGTGAAGGCCGCCTCGTTTTTCTCGTGCTTGTCATTGCCCTTGCTCTCGTCCTTCTCTGGTTGCTTACGCGTTTCCACTTTTAAGATGTCGCGCGAAAACGCAGGAACGGCGGCTCATTCCACTCGCTCCTTGATAATGAAGTGAGCCGACGTGGATTTGCCCGTGCAGATGACGGCGCGGCGTTGCCCACGTGGTTCGCATTCATAGTACGCGCCGGTACTGAGGCCGCACTCCTCGTGAGCGCGTCGATTCGCAAGCTGAGTACGGGTCAGCATCAATCGCGTCGCGTCATGCGGGGTCGGACATTGCCTTGATCGCGCGCATTCGTCAGTTGGCCGAAAAATTGGAGGCACCGGCCGCGCAAAAAATCGTGCTCGGGCTTTTTATCGCCACAGCCACGGCGTTCACGCTCATTCCGTTTATCCGGTTTCTCCGTCATGGCACGGCGTTTGATTACCGTACCTGGTTCGACGCCGCCCAGGCCGTGCTTCAGCATCGCGACATCTACCCGCGCAGCGGCACGTTCGCGTTCATGTATCCGCCGACGTGCGCTGTGGCGCTTGCGTTACCGGCGTTGTTTGGGAACGCAGTAATGATCCTGCTCCTGTGCCTGCTCAACACCGTCGCCTGGATTTTGTGTATCTGGCTTTCACTGATGCTCACCGGCGAGCGGCGCTACCGCTGGGCTTTCGCGGTGGTTTCGAATCTCATCCTCATTGTCTTCGTCTGGTCAAGCTATCATCTCGGCCAGCCAAGTTTGCTGTTGCTTGCCCTGATGCTCGGCGCGTTTACGGCCTTGTGGCGCGACCGGCAAATACTGGCCGGCGCGTTGATCGCCGCCGCCGCAGCCATTAAGGCGTTCCCAATCCTCGCCCTCATTTACCTCGTTTACCGCCGCAGCTGGACGGCGACAATTTCCCTGCTCATCGCGCTTTGTCTTCTGCTCTTCGTCGTGCCACTGCCAGTCCGCGGAATAGCGCAAACACTTGCTGATTTCGAGGCGTGGCAGCATGGCATGCTGCGGTACCAATCGGGCGGGATCGCGCAGCGTGCCGGTCGCGGTTACAGCTGGAAGAACCAATCAGTGTTCGGTCTGGTAAATCGGATGCTTCGCCCGGTGAGCGTGAACGATGAAGGCGAGCCGGTGGTCTATCGCAACCTGGCAGACCTGCCGTTCAATGCGATTAACGCCATCATTCTCCTGACCGGGCTTGCGCTTGGTTCTTGGTTCATCGCGGCGATGTGGAAGGCGCGGAATATCGATGCGCAGCCGTTCGAGTTCGCTGCTTTGGTCATTCTCATCCTGTTCTTCACGCCACTCTCTTATGGATACCTTTACAGCTGGCTGATGTTGCCGCTGATATTGCTAACGAGATCTGTTCTCGTCGCCGGCAGCACACTCGCTCTCAGTTCGATCGCAATCGCGACGGTGTTGCTGATTCTGACCGGACTGGCGCCGCGCCAAGCACAAATCTACGGCAGCGTCTTCTTCGCCGGGCTTGTACTTTACTTCGGCGTGACGGGCGAGCTCTGGCGCGCCGGCAGAGATGCCGTTTCCATTGGCCGCTGAAACATTCGCCGCAAGACTGCGCGCGACCAATCGAAGCCAAAACGCGTCGCTTCGCCGATGGACATTTTCGATTTGCCGCGCTGCCGGTCACGAAACACGATGGGCACCTCAAGCACCCGCAACTTTCTGCGACTGCGCACCAGCATCTCGAAAGCGATTTTAAATCCGGTCGCGTTGCCGGCGTACTCGAGCAGCGCCTCACGTCGCACGGCGAAGAATCCGCCCATGGCGTCGTGTACCCCGGTGAGCGGAAAGGCGAGCAGCGTCGCCGCGCGCGACATCACGCGCCGCCAGAGCGGCCAGTCGGGAGTGTCGCCGCCGCGAATATAGCGACTGCCAATCACGAGGTCGGCTTCGTTGTGCACGATCGGTTGCACGAGCGCCGCGATCTTCTCAGGCGGATGACTGAGGTCGGCATCCATCACCACCACGATATCAGCGGCGCAAACGTTCGCTCCCGCCACGATCGCGCCCGCGAGCCCGCGCTCGCCACCTTCGCGCGCCAGCAAGCGCACGGGGTGCGCATTCGTTAGCTCACGAACGATCTCGCGGGTGCCATCGTGTGAGCCGTCATCAACGAAAATCACTTCGCTGAACGGAACACCTGTTGCCTCGATCTGCGCGAGCAACGTCTCCACGTTTTCCGCTTCGTTCAGCGTTGGCACGATGACGGCAGTTTGCATGCGTGAACAATCGGGTAATTGGCGTTCCTGTTGATGAAAAGCGGCCAGGCTCAGGCACGCTTCTCACTGTAAGTAAGGGCTGCGATATGGGTCTGCAACCTTCAAAGTCACTTCCGCTCGCGCTTGTACTTATGACCGAGTCAAAAAACAAGTCCCCGCGGAGCAGACTTCCCAGTGCCAGCAGGAATGCTCGGAGAATGCTCCTGGCGAGAGAATTTTCGGCAAGGTCCGGTCAGGGGAATAGCGCGCTTCGCTGCTAGAAGAAGCTTTGCGGGACTTCGATGCGGTCGCCCGGTTGCAGGCGCACATCGAGCGATGGGTCGCGGCGGAACTGGCGCACATCGAACATCTGGGCTTTGCTGCCGCGCAATAAGCGCACGTGTTTTTGGTCCGCAAAATCATTGAAGCCGCCGGCGGCGCTGATCGCGGAAAGTAGCGTGATGTCCTCCGTGAACGGCACGCGCATGGGCTGGCGAACGGCGCCGCCCACGTTCACAAAACGCGCCGTAGGCTGCATCAGGATCGTGACGGTAGGATTGGTAAATACCTTGTTGCTGCGATAGCTGGCCTCAATCGCTTGCGCCAGTTGGGCCGGTGTGAGCCCTTGGGCGTGTACTTTGTTGATGTAGGGGAGGTTGACTGAGCCGGTGGCATCCACCGTGTAAGTGTTATTGACCTGCTGCTGTTCTTCGATGGGAACGCCACCGATTTTCAACTCCACCGGATCGCCGGGGCGCAACACCGCCTGGGCAAAGACGCCGGGAACGAGACCGAGCCACGCCAGACCGGCAACAACGAGAATGCGCATCAATATTCGTCGTCGTTGCCGTTGCGGGAAGCGCCATTAGTACGACCTGCGCCCACCGTGGCCCGGGAACGCTGGCGACGACCCTGGCGTTCGCTGGGCTGATAGTAGCCGTAATAGTTTGTGTAGTAGTAGTAGTTTTGGTCGTGGCGCAGATCCACGTTGTTGAGTACAACGCCAAGCACGCTGCCGCCCGCGCCGAGGATGGCCTGTTTTACGCGCGTGAGCATGGCGCGCGGAAAACGCCGGTGCTGCACCACGATGATTGTCTCGTCCACTTCGCTGGCCAGCACGGACGCATCGCTCACGCCCAGCATTGGAGGCGAGTCGAAAAGAACGATGTCGTAGCGCGTCCGCAGCTCAGCGATCATGTCGGACATGCGCTGGGAATTGAGAATGCCCACGGCGTCTGAAGGCGTGATACCGCTTGTCATGAGCGACAAATTTTCCACCGAGGTCGGCTTGATCACTTCCGGCAATGACATGTCAGTGGTGAGGTAATTGGAAAGACCGATCTTGTTATCGACGTCGAAGTGCTCGTGCTGCACAGGCCGGCGCAGGTCCGCATCGACAATGAGTGTGGAATAGCCGCCCTGTGCGCAGATGTAACCAAGGTTCGAGACCGTGGTCGATTTGCCTTCACCCGGGCCGCCGCTGGCCATCGAGATGGTGTTCGCCTCGGGATTTTTGCGGTTGAATTCGATATTGGTGCGCAGAATGCGATACGCTTCCGCATCTGGTGTATCGCCCACCTCGTGATGCAGCAGACCGACGTTGCGGGGAATAATCGCGAGTACCGGCACGCCGAGCAGTGATTCCACGTCGTCCATCGTCTTTACGCTGGTATCGAGATACTCGATGAAAAAGGCGAGGCCGAGGCCGAGAGCAAGCCCGAGGAGTCCGCCGAGCGCGAGGTTAAGAGCGACGCGCGGCCGGGCTGGATAACTCGGCGGCTCCGCCACCTGCTTGACGCTGACTGCCACGCGCGGCATGGCCATTTCCATCGCCTCCGACTGAGTCCGCTGGCGCACGCTATCGAGCAGCAGCTTTTCTTTGATGTAATTGTTTTTCGCGCGGGTGTAATCCGCGCTCAGGTTTTTTGTGGCGAGCTGTTTCTGGTTGATTTCGTCCAGGCGGCTGCGCATCTCATCGCGTGTCTTTTGCGCGGTCTTGAGATTCTTCTCCAGTGCGCTTCGGACGATGCCGACCTGTTCTTCCAGCTGCCGGGCGTAAACCTGCTTCTGCGCGCGCAACGCTTTTACCTTCGGGTGATTTTCCCCCAGACCGGAATTCAGCAGCAGCGCTTCCTGCGCCACCGCATCCTGGTAGTTCGGCAGGATCTTGAGCGTAGTGGGATCCTGAATGTTCAGCGTGGCGAACATCCGCATAAGGTCTTCGCCTTTGAGGTGCTGAATTTGGGAGAGCTGCGACTGAAGCGTGGCGACCTTGGCCTCGGCGTCGTTCACTTCCGTTTCCTGCTTGAGTACGACTGAGTCCAGCGGCGTCTTGGAATCCTCTGTGCCTTCCGGATTCAAATCGACGATGTGCTGCGAGTCGCGAATGCGCGCTACCTCAGCCGCGGTGTCATCGACGGCTTTCTGCTGCTTGGAGACTTCCTCATTCATCGACCCGACGGCCTTGTTGAGGATGTCCTTCTCTTCTTGCACGCGTTTCTCCTGGTAAACCGCGATGATCTTGTTCGCGATGTCGGCGGCGAGCTGCGGATTGCGATCGAAGACGCTGATCTGGAGCAGGCTGGTGTTGCGTACTTCCTCGACGTCGAGCTTGTTGCGCAAAATCGCGTAAGCCTGCTCGCGTGAAAGCGCGCCGCCCTGTTTACCCGCGGCCCACTTCTGCTCCAGCTTCAGGTCATCGATGACCGGGTAAAGAATGCCCGTGCGCTGAATAACCTGGTAAACGGTGGGCGCGAGCGTCGGGTCATGGACCGGCTGAGTGGGATCGGTCTGGCCGAAGATGTGCGGGTTCTGCGCGGTCGAGCGCACCTCGATAAAGGCCGAGGACTGGTATTCACGCGGCTGGAAGTACGTGACTACTGCCGCGGTGATGAGTACGAGAAGGAATGCCAGCAGGATGATCACCCAGCGCACACGGATAACCCGCCAGTAGTCCAGGAAGTGCAGTTTCGCTTCGTCTGATTTGGCCATGATGACTGCGCAGGGAAAAAGATTCTACTCGAAAACCGTGCGCCAGTAAACCGCGCCGATGCCTAAAAGACGAAATCGACGCCGGCGTAGATGCGGTCCCGGGAGTAATCTCGCGCGGTCTGGCCGGACAAGACGTCGGTGCGATTGTAGCCAACCTCCGCGCCTAAGTACCGCGTCAGCGCATAGCGCACCGAGAGCGCGAGATCGAATGAGTTTTCGGTGAACCCGGGGACGTTGCCCTGCGCGTCGTAGTTATCGAGTTGATAATAACCGGCGAAGCGCGCGCTAATACGCGGGGTAAAGTGGTAATTGACGTTAAGGCCGGTGCGAAAGGTAGTGCGGCGGGGGCTCGACGGAATATCTGGTTCCTGGATGCCGTAGCGAGTCGTCCAGTCAATCGTCGAGTTCACCGCCGGTACGTAGATCACCGTTGCCTCGGCGTAAGGCGAGGTTTCGCTGCTGCTGGCGTTGTTCGTCATGGTTCCTTCGTACTCACGAAGCTCAATACCGCCTCGCACGGTTGCAGTCAGGCGCGGATTGAATGTTTCATCCGCTCCCACGAGGAAAAAGTGCGTGAACGAATCGGCGTTGCCGCCGGTGTAACTGATGAGCTGAATGCGGTACTCGCCGACAAGCGTAGTTGTCGGTTGAATAAGAAAGCGGAACTCGTTACCAAGCGTGTTCTCGACGCGATTTTGGGAATCGCCGGCGCTGCTGTTATCGAATAGCAGCGCGCCGAAGGTATAGCTGGTGGCGGTAGAAAAACGCGGTGAAAACAAGTAGGTGAGCGTCGCTTTATCCGAGGTGTAGAAGTAGTTACCGGCGCGGCGATTGATGCCGATGTTCAGGCTAAAATCCGGCTCGACCTGGTATGCCGTATAGGAGGTGATGTCGAGCGTCAGCCGTGCGGTGAAACGATGCCGGAGTATCGCACTGAGGAAGGCGTTGTAATCAGGCGCGCTTTGCTGGGGCCGGTTGTAATAGTAGGTGATGCCGCCGCCCACGTTCACGAGGATTTCCGTGCGTGGGCTGCCGAATTGATACGAAGCGCCAAGGGCGAGATTGGTGAACGCCGAGCCCTGCTGCACTGCGCTGTTGGTGTAAACGTTGTCATCGTAACCGGCTTGCAGCGAAACGGTGAAGCGAAACGGGAACCGCCCGAACTGGCCCACGCCGAGTTCGCCCCCTCCGCCCGCGCCGAAACCGCCTGTACCGCCGAGCCCGCCAGCACCGCTGGGAGTCGCGCCGAATCCGCCCCCCATCTGTCCGAAGCCGGAACTCCCGCTGAAATATCCCGCTTCAAATGTTCCCGGGTCAGCTGCGCCTGCTTTCGTTCCCAACAAGGCGAGCAACATCGCGAACGATGCGGCAAACGAGCGTAAGCGCAACTCAGGAGGAGTCATGGTTAAGGCGGCAATAAGATTGCGAGCGACGAGGGTATGTTACTCAGCCGCACAAAGGAAATGGTTTTTTTACCGGAACAGCCGGGTTCATTGGGCGCAGCGACGCTCCGGCGAGCGCTGGCGACACGGAAAAAGTAATCCACGCCGGTTGGGGAGGAGTGGCGCGCCATAGTACATCGGGGCGCAGTTGAGCCTTACCGGGCGCAAAAGTGATCATCGATTTTCATCGCGAGCAGTCGCCATGCCCCGAGAATGTAGCGGGCAATCCACTATTCACCTTTGCCCTCGAGTCGCTTCACGCGCTCAAACAACTCGCCCAGCCGCCTTACCCATGCGAGATGCACTTTCGCTTCTTTCAGCGGCACGGACGGCGTCGCCCACCACACTCCGCCGTCAAGGTTTTTCGAAACACCGGTCTGCGCCCCGATCATTGTGCCGTCGCTGATCTCGATGTGCCCGATAATGCCCGCTTGACCGCCGATCATCACACGCTGGCCAATGCGCACACTCCCGGCGATCCCCGTCTGCGCCGCGATCACGGTATGTTTTCCGATAATGACGTTGTGGGCGACCTGCACCAGGTTGTCGATTTTCGCGCCTTGCTGTACCCAAGTACGGCCGAATCGGGCGCGATCGATCGTCGTGTTCGCGCCGATCTCCACGTCGTCGTCAATTTGCACAATGCCGATTTGCGGTACTTTTCGCTGACCTTCGCTCGTCATCTCAAAACCGAAGCCGTCTGCACCGATGACGGCGCCGCTGTGCAGAATCACGCGCGCACCGAGCCGGCAGCGCTCGCGAATTGTCACGCCGGGATAAACCATGCAGTTGCGGCCGATGACCACATCGTGACCGATGTAGCTGCCAGCGCCGATGACGCTGCCGTCGCCGATCCTCGTGCCGGCCTCGATCACCGCGTGCGGCTGAATCGAAACATCCGCGGCTAGTACGGCGCTCGGGTCGATCACCGCGGTCGGGTGAATGCCGGGCGCCCATTGCACCGGCGGTGGCGCAAACCTGAGTACGACTTCCTCGAACGCCTTCGCCGGCTCACTAACGCGGATCGTTGCCGCGCCAATCTCTTCCGCAAAATCCGAAGGAACAATGACCGCCGCAGCAGCCGTTCTGCGCAGTTGGCTGAGATAACGCGGGTGATAAAAAAACGAGATCTCGTCTGGTGTCGCTTCGGCCAGGGACGCGGCGCCGCTGATTTGCTTCGCCCGGTCCCCGCGCAACTCGCCACCGATCGCGTTCGCAATTTCAGCCAGCATCAACGTCTTTGTCATTTCACGCTGGTTAATCGCGGCACTGTACCCTCAACGCACACTGGGTATGCCCCTAAGTATTCGACGCGTCGAAAATGCTCTGGATCGAATCGTTCAGCGTGGCGTTAAATTCGGCGTCGGATTGCTGCGCGCTCAGCCCTTCCACCAGCGCGCGCGAGAAGCTGGCTACCACGCCATGGTTGCGGCGGAGACGATTGTTCGCTTCTTCGCGCGAATAACCACCGGAAAGCGCGACCACTCGCAGAATCCTGGGGTGCTTCACAAACTCCGCATAAAAGTTGTCCTGCTCCGGCAAAGTAAGCTTCAGCATGATGAACTGATCATCTGCCAGACCCTTCAGCTTCTCGGAAATGTTCCTTTTAAGAAACTGCTCCGCTTTGCCTTTTTCCGGGCAATGAATATCGACCTCCGGTTCGAGGATCGGCACAAGTCCCGCCCCGATAATCTGCCGCCCGACTTCAAACTGCTGCTCCACGATACTCTTTATGCCTCGGTCGTTAGCCTGTTTAATCACCGACCGCATCTTGGTTCCGAAAATTCGGCTGGCGTTCGCTTGGTCGAGCAGTACCCCTAATGCCGGCATCGGCTTCATCAGCTGAACGCCCTCCTGCTCGGGCACCAGACCCTGATCCACTTTTAGAAACGGCACCACCTGTTTCACCTTCCAAAGGTAATCCGCCGTCGGTTGCCCTTCGATCTCCCGCTCCATCGTGTTCTCGAACAGAATGGCACCGAGGATCCGCCGCCCATCAAAGGCCGGACTCGTGATGATGCGCGTCCGCATCTGGTGCACGAGGGCGAACATCTCCTCGTCATTCGACCAGGCGTTTTCCCCAATTCCGTACTGTCGCAGTGCCTTCGGCGTGCTCCCCCCGCTCTGGTCCAGCGCGGCAATGAAGCCCGGAGCAGTTTTGATTTTTCGAAATTGTTCTGCGTTAACAGCGGCGGTCGCAATCATGGCGGGGAAATTAGGACGGGATTGCAGGGGCGAAAAGCAGAAATGGTCATCCCGAGCGCAGTCGAGGGATCCCGTCGAACTTACCTGAACCCAGCGCCTCGGGATCCCTCGGCTTCGCTCGGGATGACAGGCGAAAAATCCACGATAACTTCGCCACCATGCCCCGCCGCTGCGGTTTTCGTTACGAGAAAAAACTGCGCGCGCTCGGTATCGTGCGCATCGCCGGCATCGATGAAGCCGGACGCGGCGCCCTCGCCGGACCCGTCGTCGCCGCCGCAGTGATTCTCCCCGAGAAATTCCGGCACCGGAAACTGAAAGACTCGAAGCAGCTCCTGCCGGAATTGCGGGAAAAAATCTACGGTGAACTGGTGGCGCGCGAGGACACGGAATGGAGCATCGGCGTGGTCGATTCAGTCGAGATCGACGCCATCAACATCCTGCGAGCGACGCATAAAGCGATGCATCTCGCCCTCGGAGCGCTGAGTACACAGCCCGACCACGTACTCATCGACGGATTGCCCGTATCCCCTTTTCCGCTGCCGCAAACCGCCATCGTGGAGGGCGATTGCATCAGCCTCTCCATCGCCGCTGCCAGCGTCATCGCCAAAGTCACGCGCGACCGGCTGATGCGCGAATTCTGCGCGCATTTCCCCGAGTACTGCTTCAGCCAGCACAAAGGCTACGGCACCGAGCTGCACCTGACCCGGCTTCACCAACATGGCCCGTGCCCGATTCACCGGAGATCATTCGAGCCGGTCGCACAACCGCTTCTGGCGCTGGAAGGACTAATGCCGGCGTGCCAGGCGGAAGACGCGCCGCTGAAAGATCGTACCCTCGACGCTGGCATTACCGTTGAGGTTCTTTAGACAGGATTAACGCGATTCACAGGATTCGGCTTCTGTAATCCCGCAGAATCCCGTAAATCCTGTCTCCTTCTCCCATGCATTCTTCTCCACTTTCCGGAGCGTGCGAGTTCGTCGGGCGCTGGCGCAAACGTCTCACGCCGGCGCGCAAGTCGCCCGAGCATTTGCGGCTCGGCGCCCGCGGTGAAAAGCTCGCGGCCAATTTCCTGCGCCGAAACGGCTACAAAATTCTCTACCGCAATTTCCGGGGCCGCCGCGGCGGCGAAGTCGATATCGTCTCCCGCGATGGCGACACGCTCGTCTTCGTGGAAGTGAAAACGCGCACACGCCAGGATTTTGGCCGGCCTGCCGAAGCGGTTGATTCAGCAAAGCAAAAACTCATCGCCCGCGGCGCACTCGCCTGGCTCCAGATACTGGATAACCCCGACATCCTCGCGCGCTTCGATATCGTCGAAGTACTCATCGACGAGGGCGGGAAGCCGCGCTGCGAGCTTGTGCGCGACGCCTTCCAGCTACCCGCGCCGTACGTTTACTGAGCGAGCAACAGCGCTGTTGTTTCGGAAATTGCGCTAAGCCGACCGGCGCGAGCGGCGAAACCGCTGCGCGGCGGCAAGCAAACCAATCCCCAAACCCATCATCGCGTAGGTGGACGGCTCGGGAACTAAAGCGAGGCTGCCGTTGACGATCACATCGTCGAGCAAGTCCTGCTGTGTCGTCGTGTTACTGTTGTCGTAGATGTAGATACGGAACGTGACAGCGGAGCTCAGGTTTTGGAACTGCGAAGCCGTTAGGTCGATATTCGCAGTGGTAAACGCGGTTGTTTTTCCTTTACCCGCACTCGCTGGGACAGATCCGACATCCGTGGCAAAGTTGTCAATGCTGGATCGCACAAAATATGTTGCATTGAAGCCAGTGCTGCCGCCGCTGTTATCAAGAGCGTAACGGAACGTCAACGACGTAAGGTCAAGCACGATCCCAGCATTCGGTGTGAGGGTAAACGTGTAGTAGTTGTTGTTGGTGACTGCACCTGCCTCAGTCGAGCTTGTGTCGCTCGACAATGTGAACAGCGAGGGGTCTATGGTGCTCGACGGCGTCGTGGTTCGATAGCCGGTAACGATATTAGTCGTCATGCCAGCTCCGTTGTTAAACGTGCTTGCGACGGCACCGACCGGAACATTGCTCGAGGTGCGGTTATTGGTGAATTGATATTCGGTTAAAACGGCCGCGCCGCTTATACGCGTGACCAAAGATGCGGCGATAAAGACAGCGAAGCTGATGAATTTGCGGCTCACGGCGAAAGGGTTCCTGGAGGTTGAGCCGCCGATGTTGATCAAAGCGCCAAAATATTGCAAGCACAAAAGGACTTTCTAACTATTTCGTCCGAGCGGAGATATCCTTGCCCGCGCGTAAGAAAGCAGACTAACGGAACAATTCGTAGGAGAGCACGCTGAGGCAGTAGATTGCGGCGGTTTCGACGCGCAGGATAATCGGTCCCAACGTGATCGGCTGGCAGCCGTTCGCGCGCGCGAGGCTGAGCTCTGCCGGAGTGAAGTCTCCTTCCGGGCCCACGCAGATGAGTACGCTCGGTGGACGTCGTGCATGTTCGGCCTCGTACTCACCCAGCACGGTTTTCAGGTGGCGCGCGTCCGTCTGAAGCGAACCGATGAGCTGGAGATCAGCGGATGGAGTCCCCGCGCTGAAAAACTCGCGCGGCGTTCGCGGCCTTTGCACTTGTGGCAGCCAGTTCTGCCCGCATTGCTTCGCCGCTTCGATTGCCACCGACTGCCATTTTGTCTGCTTCTGTTCCGCGCTGCCGCCATCGAGCTGAACAACGGTGCGCTCGGAAATCAGCGGCACGATCTCCGCCACCCCCAGCTCGACCGCCTTTTGCACGATCAGCTCCATGTTTTTCCCCTTCGGGATCGCCTGTGCCAGCGTCACACGACACGGCAGCGGCTGAGTACGCGTTTCGTGCAGCTTCCGCAACGATACCCGCTCGCGTTTTACCTCCAGAACCTCAGCCGTGACCTCATGGCCGGCGCCGTTGAACACCACCACGCGCGCCCCCGGCTTCAGCCGCAGGACATCACGCGCGTGATGCGCTTCCCCTCCGCTCAAGGCGAGAGCATCAGGCACCCAGAGTTCCGGGCTAATGTAGAAGCGGTGCACGGGCGGAAAGAACAAAGCTGAAAACTGAAAGCGGAAAATGGAAAGCGGAAAGCAGAAAGCTCGGGGAGAGTTGATGGTTGATAGTTAATAGTTGAGAGAAACAGCAGCTAGTTTCCAGTGTCGTCGGCTGCAATCAGTGGTTGACGACTTGAGTAGTTGAAAAATAAAAGACGGAAGGTTCAAAGTTGCCCTTTGTTTTTCGAGCTACTTCCGTCAGCCAACGCCACAGTTGATGCTGCACTGCTGTGTCTCGGGTTTCGCGTTTCACTTTTCAGCTTCCGCGTTCCGCTTTGTCCCCGCATCCGAACTAGATTACATCGATGGAATGAGATGTAATCCATACATCTAACTGCCCAAAGCGAGCTTTTAGCTTCTCTTTGAAACTTTCGAAGAATTCGCGGTGCTCAGGCCGGTCATCTATGTCCACAAACATTCGCGTGAGATTGTCGTGATAGATCCTGCCGCTACTTTCCCACACACCGCGTACAAGCTGAGTTTCCCAAGATACTGCCCCGAACCGCTGCCGCAGTTCCTTTAGCGTGTCAACCAGCAACGACTCGGGGACTGGCGCGCCGTTATTGAATACCAGCGGCAGCAGCACTTCGTAGCGCCGTCATTCGCTCATAAGGAGCCAGGCCGATTACGGTGAAAGGAATGCCCTCGTCCGCCAACATTGACAACGCCGCGGATGAAACTGCTGTCTCACCGTTGTCCCAACTCTTACCCGCGAAGCGGGGGAGGAGTTTTGCCAACCCCCGCGACTCAGCGTCCTTGTGTGGAAAACGTATGAGCACCTGCACGTCATGATGTTACCGCACCGATGGAAAACCGGCAAGCGGACGCCCATTGCGCCGTGCCGGAGCGAAGACAGTTTCAGAATTTCAGCTTTATCCCGACGCGCCCTCAAGCTGCTAGTCATATTCTGAAACCCAAAAGCGGTGGCTGCGTTTCCAGCGCCTGGAAGCCAGGAGCGCGCATGAACCTGCCGCGATTGCAAACAGCGCGTTGGCGTCGCGAGCGAAGCGATGGCCGGCTCGGACATTGTGAACCAGCCGATAAATGCGGGCTGGAGTACTTTTCCCGAGTCGCCCCAGTCTGTGATCGCTTGTCGCTAGCGGGAAGTGTTAAGGTTGCGTTGTGACGTGGCGCTCGAGCATCAGCTTCGTCCTTGCGCTGATCGTCGCCGCCGGCTGCGCCAGACATCACAAGGCCGCTGGACCGCATCTGGTTGAATTCTCCTACTGGAATGCATCGGCGCAGCACGTCTTTCTCGCCGGCGATTTCAATAGCTGGAATACAACCTCCACTCCGATGGCGCGCGCTCCCGGCGACCTCTGGAAAGTCGCTCTCACGGTTCAACCCGGGCATCACCAGTACAAATTCATCGCGGATGGTCATTGGACATCCGACCCCGCGAACACCGATACCGCGCCGGATTTATTTGGCGGATACAACTCCGTACTGACCGTCAATCCCGCTCCAGATCAGGATGGCCAGGCGGAGCGAAAAAGCGTCAGTGCCGCGGCCCAGCGTCTCGTTGAAGCGAAAGATTTCGCCGCCATCGAGAAGGAAGCGAACGAATTGCGCCGTGGGAAAGTACGATTGCGACAAGGGCGATGGAAATTACTCTCGTTTTACGCCGGATTAAACCAGGCAAACTACGCCGGCGACGATCAACAGAAATGGCGTGATGCGCTCACGAATTTTGACGAATGGCATCGCCGGTTTCCGGACTCGATCACGGAACCTGTCGCCCGTGCCGAAACCCTTGTGGGCTTCGCCTGGAAAAGCCGCGGCACCGGTTGGTCCAGCGAAGTTTCTGATCAGGGCTGGCAGGGGATGAGAGAGCGCCTGAAGCAGGCGCGCGACGTTCTCGAGGCTGGCGGGAAGCTTCCGCAGCGTTGCCCGGAATGGTACTCAGCCATGCACGCAGTCGCGCTCGGCCAGGGCTGGTCACGCAAAGAGTACGACCAGTTATTCGAAGAAGCCGTCGCGCGCGAGCCGAGCTACTATCAGTATTACTTCAATAAAGCGTACTATCTTACGCCGCGCTGGTTCGGCAGGAACGGTGAATGGGAGCGCTTCGCGGAAGATGCCTGCTCCCGATACGACAAGAAAGAAGGGCTGACGCTATACACCAGGACGGCATGGAACCTTTCCTTTCTATACGGAAACCTCCTGCGCCAGAGCCATATCGAATGGCCGAAAATGCGGCGCGGGTTTGAGGACATCTTGAATGGGTGGCCCGATTCTGATTGGAACAAAAATAACTTCTGCCGCTTTGCCTGCGCGGCTCGGGACCACCCCACTGCCGCGCGGCTTTTTAGCCAGATCGGCGAACGGTTCGATTACGATGTCTGGCATAGCCGGAAACAATTCGAAGCTGCCCGCCGGTGGGCGAGTACGGCTGCATCATCGCCCGCCGTGCAGCCTCGCTATCAGCTTGGGTCGCCTCAGGATGTCCGGGCGAGTGCCCTGGCTTTTTGCCGTGGGAGAGAAGCGCTACTACGTCGGATACGATGATGGAACGCTCAGGCGTTGGGACCCCGAAGCTGGCCGCGAGCTTGCCTTTATAAAAAAATACAAGGTGCCCATCAGAGCGATCGCGGCGCCGGGTGGCAACATGGTGGCCGTCGCTCTCGGGGAAAAAAATGGCGTGCACGGCAGCGTAAGCATTCTGGACGCTGTCAGCGGAACGGAAAAAGCCGTGATCGGTGACTGGCCGGATGCGCCGTTTGCCATCGCATTTTCCGGCGATCGCTCGGCCCTTGCCGTGGTCGGCGGGAAGTTTGGAAAACCGGGAGTAGCTAGGCTCTGGGATGCGCGTACCGGAACGGTGACGTCTGTGCAATGGCCACCGCCGAAACATTTGCTCGTGGCGGTGGCGCTCTCACCTGATGCGCGCCTGCTCATAACGAGCGACGATCGTAACATCCGCGTGTGGGACCTTCGGCAAAACAAGTTCGCTTTTCGCATGCGCGATGACATGCCCGAATTTGTGCAGGGAGTCGCGTTCTCGCCGGACGGAAAACTCGCCGCTGCTGTCTGTTCGGCCGACTCATGGGAGTCCGATCGACCTGGGTTACTCGTAATCTGGAATACGGCTGATTGGAGCGAAGCGAAGCGAATCCCGCTCGATTGCGGCGGCAAAGACATCGCCTTCTCCCCAGATAATCATTATCTCGCCGTCACGCGCCGGGACAACACGGTAGGCTTATGGAAGAGCCCCGACTGGAATTCTGCCGGTGAAATTCTGCCGATGGGCGGATACATCAGCGCGATTACGTATACGGCGGACGGCAAAAGTATCGCCAGCGCCGACCACGATAACGGCGTCGCCGTCTGGCAATTACCGTGACAAAAGCGGAAAGCGCAAAACTGAAAGCCGAACGCGGAAACCTGAAAAAGAGCTGAAAGAACTTCGTTCGGTACTAAACAGCCACTTTCAAAATCCGCTTCAACTTCGGCGTTCGGCTTTCCGCTTTCAGCTTTCCGCTTTCAGTTTTCACATCTGTAGATCGCGCAGAGGACCAAACAACTCGCCCTCCAGCGCGGACTCGAAATATTATCCGGCTAGATATGGAAGCTGAGTCGCACTCGTACCGGCCGATCTGCTCGAAGTCTGCGATTCGCGATAGCTCGGATGAACATTAGACATTAAAGCGTCAGCATGCTTCCAGACTCTTCTTCAGCGGGTTAGTAACTCTTTTGGAAGTCATTATTCGAGTTCCAGCTCGCGTTTCACTTGCTCCCAGCAAACGCCCGGCTTGCCACCGTTGCGTTCAACGGCGCTGCGAAGCTCTATCATGTCTTCGATGTTTTCAATGCGCTGATGCAACTTGCGCATCTGCGCTGCGAGTGATTCAAGTGTGGGCCTCTTTTGCAGACGAGGATTACTCATAAGCTTCCTTGCGATCCTTCACAGCATACACGCTGATCAGATCCTTCTCCAGCGTGAAGAGCACCCGCAGTGTTCCGATACGCAATCGGTACTCATGTGTTTTGGCGGTAAGGTTCTTCACATCCCCAGAAAACGTGCGCTGTAGAGCGTCGAGTCTTGTCCCCACGTTACGGCATTTCTCTTTCGAGAGCGCCTTTAGTTGCCGGCGTGCTTCATCTTTGATTTCGAGCCGATACTTCGGAGCCGTTCGTCGTATCGTCTGCTGCGATTTCTGCTGCACGAGTTAGAATGACTGTTGGTGCGTCACACAATTGGTTGATTCATACTCCGTCTCGAGCTGCTGATGCATCAGCTCCCCGTTAAACCGTGAATCGCCGCATCCTGCCACATGTGCTGTGGTCACGTTCACGGGATGACCAGAACTCGCACCTCCCCGGGATTCATCGAAGAAATCACAGCGCGGATCATATCGATGCTCGCCGTGATGCGTCGCAGATAAACAGTTCGCCATTGCTGATGCCGGCCCAGCCGCGTTCCTGCACGCTTGTGCACTGATGCTCAATGAGCTTTGCGGACAGGGTCTCGGGACCGATTCATCGAGCAGTATGTTCACGCAGCCGTGAGCAGCGCGAATTCGGAGCGTTCCAACACCTTGCAAGCGAGCTCGCGACCGACAGAAGGAAAACACTCGAGCAACTCCCCCAGCGAATAACTGTTCTCGAGATACTCGGACATAGTCTTCACCGGTACACGCGTGCCGACAAAAACCGGCGTCCCGCCAAGGATGTCTGGGTCAAGCGTGATCAAATCATGCGAAGCCATAGCCCATTGTATCATCAGCCCGTGTAACAAGAAAATTCTAGCAAGCTAAGCTCGCAATCAGCAATCCCTCTTCATATCAGCTTTCAGCTTTCAGCTTTACGCACCGCCTCAAGCTGCGGACGATGAGCTCACCGGTAAACGGGTCATCGCCACGTGCAGCCAGTGATGCCTCTGCGGTTGCAGCGCTGAATCTCTCGCGATTCTACTCAGGCTGCTGCCGCTTGCTTACTCCATGTTTCGCAGCCGCTTGGAAGACTGCTTCATGCTCTTCCCAATCACGCAACATGGCAGGGTCAAAATCTGCGCCCGTCGGCCACACGATCGTGTGCACTTCCGGATCCAGCTTCACTTGTGCAACGTCTGTGGAAATGGCCGCCCAATCTTCCCGCTCAAAACGGTGCAATTTCACGATATCTGCCACCGGTGTCGTCAGAAAAAGAAATCGGCCGCGGAACGCCTTCCGCGGCCGATTTCAGGGTGCTTCCGTGGATTGACGCCGGGCACCCGCCGGCGCTTAGAAGGTGTGGAAGGTTATGCCGAAACCCGCCACTTTTCGAGGCTCTCACGGCTTACCAATGCTGAGGCTTCTGAAAGAGCCAGATGCATGCCGTTCCCGATTAGAAGCTGATTTTCGGAGAGCAACCTCGCGCGGACGTCACGCGCTCTCGCCCAGAACGCTATTCGTAAACAGCTTCCAGCTGCTGATCGATCACCTCACCCGTAAACCGATCAATTCCACATGCAGCCAGTAGCGCTTCTCGCCGTCACGCTTGCGCGCGATCGGTGTCGCCGGTGGTATTCGACTCATTCTCTAAAAACAACAACGGCGGCTCCGTTTCCAGAGCCGCCGTCGCCGGATCAGTACAAACAAGTCTTACACTAGCTCAAAGCAGGCATCCGATTTCCTTTCGCATTGCCGTCGCCGACCGCCGTTGAAGGCGTGATCTGCTCGAGCGCGGTGAAATCGTCCGCCGGACCGGAGGCCGACTTGAGCGGTGGCAATGGAATTGTTAAGAGAACTGGTTCACTCGGCACGCTTTGCATGTGGCCGCTCACCGCCTGCACGATGATCTGCACGGTCTGGCCCGGGAGCACCTTCTTCTTGATCGCGGTCAGCGGCTCGGTCGCCCCGGCCACCAGCGCATAATCTGTCTGCACGCCGATAATCATCATCCGAAAACGGTAACGCGCTGCATTCCGCACCGGATCGCATTGCACGATGATTCCGCTGCTCGGGTCCACGTGAGCCCTCACATTCTGCGGTTGCGCCGGCGTCGTGATGGTCGCCGGGATCTGCAAACCGAATGCGAGCCAGCGTGTGTCGTCCTTTTTGAGCTTCGCCTCGAGGTTCTTGAGCAACTCGTTCATATTTGCCACCAGCGTCTCGTAAGCGGTCGTCCAGGCGTGGCCCAGTTGCTTCTGCGTCGCTTCCGCAGCTTTGAGTGAAGTCTGCGCGCTCTGTGTGGCAGCAACCAGGGCCGTGCCCGCCGCCGCAGTAAGTCCCATCGAAGGCACCTCGTAATCAGGGTTCTTGGTCAGGAAATCGACGAGCCGCTGAGCCAGGGTGATCCGTTGCGGGGTCCTGTTCGGAATGGCGGTTGTGTTATTGATGAATCCCGCCTGTGCCCATTGCGTATTCCAGCGGGTGCCGAAACGGTTTGCCAGCACGTTGCTCAGGTTGAGCAACCAGGTGTAAAGCGGCCCAAGCGTCGCCTGGTAAGCATCCGAGGCAGTCTGAAACGTGCTCCGGCCGGCATTAAAGCTGTTATCAGCCGTAGCGAACGCCTGGGTACTCGCGCTCAGGATTTTCGCGGTCGTCATCGTCACCGGGACAGAAGCGCCCACAGTGTTGATGCCGTTGGTCATTTTCGCGCCGAGCTGGATGAGGAGCCCGGGATTTTGAGGAAGGGAATTTGAAGCCATATAGTTAGATAAGGTTTGTTGTTTGTTCTTTGTTGGTTTGTTAGTTTGTTAGTTTGTTGGTTCTGCCGTTTTGTAGGTGATTAATGTACCTACAATGTGCGGTTACGCTCTACAGCAGCAGTCGTGCCGCGCGACAGACGGCCGGGAAAATCGGCACAGTCCGGGCGCGCCTGCGCCCGAATCCACCCAAATACAAGTTCTATCGGCGAAATCTGGGCAAAAATTATAAATTCCTGGCCTGTTGAAACCGCAACTGACCGAAAATTGTAAATTTTTGGCCTCTGGAAATCTCAACTGACGAAAAATTATAAATTCTTGGCCGGTTGAAACCTCAACTGACCGAAAATTATAGATTCTTCGCCTGTTGAAACCGCAACCGGCCGAAAATTATGAATTCTTGGGCTGTTGAAATCTCAACTGACGAAAAATTATGAATTCCCGGGCTGTTGAAACCGCAACTGGCCGAAAATTATAAATTCTTCGCCTGTTGAAATCTCAACTGGCCAAAAATTGTAAATTTTCGGGCAGAAAAAACCAAAGTACCAGCGGAATTGTAAATTTTTTACGCCTTTCGGCAGCGCGCCTCGGTTCTTCGCCTTTCCGACGCCCCCGCCCGCAGAGGGAATTTGGAAGCCAGAAAGCCAGAAGGTGCAGCGTTCAGGCATTTAAGCCAGCTTTCTTAGAATCTCAGCGTTGCAGTGCTTCAGCTTTCGCTTTTCCGACGCCGCGTCGCAGAGCGAATTTGGAAGTTAGACCCGTAAATCAATCGCGATGTGCAGCAAATAAGTGCCAGCGCGACCGAATCGATCACTTTCTGCGTGACTCAAGCCAGCGCCGCAGAGATTCGCCGCGTTCGCCTGACGCGCGGCCGGCCAGCAGTCCCTCGACACTGATGTCTTCGTCCAACGCGGGCCAGTGAATGCCTTCTCCTCCGCCAATGAGACGATAGTTGCTCCGTTCAGATAATGTTCCGTGCAGTAAGCGAGGATACCAGGCCAATGGAACAGAGACGCTACGCCCGTCAGCCAACTCCACACTTAACGTATCGTCGCTTACGCGCACGTCCGTTGCTTTCAACGAAGCAGAATCAACGAGCAAAGTAGTCATTCCAAGATTTGAACAATAACTCCTGGTTCCTCTCCAGCAATCTAGAAATGTCGATCAGCTCCTGTCTGGCAAATCCGACACTGGACTGCAAAATGATGGGTTTGAGCCAGTATTTCGCCTTCTTGTCGTCACGCTCGACGTGAACATGCGCCGGCTCGTGCTGATCGCTACTGTAGCAGAACAACCTATACGGCCCGGTGCGAAGTATCGTTGGCATTACTGACGATTAACTACCGGTGCCGAAGAAGTACAAATCTTCGGGCAAAAAAAACAAAGTATTAGCGAATTATAAATTCTTACAGCCTTCTGGAACACGGCACCGAAGCGACGGAAGAGATTCGCTCAATTTTCAGCGTTTCAGAATTTCCGCTTTCAGCTTTTGCCTCACTCATACACCGCTTCAAGCTGCTGATCGATCACCTCGCCCGTAAACCGATCGATCGCGATGTGGAGCCAGTAACGTTTCTCGCCTTCGACCACGAAGTTTGCGAGAGGATTGGATGTATTTGGCCCTGACCCTGCATTCGGCGGATATCTACCAGACTGCGCAATAACATCTATCATCAGGTTCCAAGTGCGTACTTGCGTGATTTCCCCTAAACTACGGGCCACCAGTTCTTGCTCCTCTTCACTGTTCCCCAGCGCGCTATGGGTTACACTTGCCGTAAGTCTTGGAATGTCTTGGCGGCCGAGTGCCTGCAGGAGGGCTGCCGCATTCGCGAAGTCTGTTGCAGCTTTCGTCGAATTCGGGCCGTTCACCTTAGCCGAACTACCTTCTCTTCGCAGCGCTCCGTTGAGTGCTGCTGCGAGCGCAGGATAGTTACGTGTGTTCAGATTTATGACACCAGAGTAAACAGTCGCGGGCGTCACGGTAAACAAATCAAGAACCGCCCCGTCATTAGGAGCGACGGTGTAGAAATTCAATGTAGCTACCGATGTCTTGTACGCGTATCCAAACTCGCCAACCGTGTGGAACGCGCGATTTATTACGACAGCACCCGGTGGTGGCGGAGGTGCGGGTGGCGGGGCTGGGACAGTCTCGACCCCGTACGCTCGCATGACGGTACTCGACGCTGTGTCGAAATATGCGATCTGCGTTGTGATGGAGTCACTGTCATACTGGTCAATTATCGATGCACCCAACGAAAGAATGGCTCTTATGTCAGTTGACGCTTCAGCAAATGCAAGCAACTCGAAGAAATTCGGGTCTCGTGTTGTTAACAGGGGCGATTGAATAGCCGGGGCGGGGCTGATGCCGGCGGGTCCATCATAGTCCCAGTGGTCAACGTTCCATACTAAACCGAAGTCTCGCTGAACTGTCGCTGCTGTACCTGGAGCAACCACTCCCCCGGGCCCAATCCAACCTAGCTCGGAAATAGGGAATCGGCGGAGAAGTAGCTCGCCAACCTGTGCCTGAGTACCATCGCGCCGTGTAAACGTAGAGGTTACACGCATTGCCAACGACGATGGCAAAGTTGGAATGTTTGTGTCGCGTGAAAATGTACCGAGATACTGTAGCGCGTTAGCGGTGAAGCCGCTGCTGCTTCGAAAGTTGAGTAAATTCTGACGGCTTGTGAATGCCTGGTTCGTGCCGTTATTCCAGGTTCCAGGCGCAACGGTAACGAAACCATTTGTTGTCGAGAGTACGCCGGCGATGTAGCGACCTGCCGCTGTAGTGTCGAAGTTAAAGCTGGCGAACGTTCCCGCTGGTTGAGCAGTCGCGTAGTTTCGCCAGCCGACTACGTCATCCACACCACCAGCCGAAATGTTGACTGCTGGCGCCTGCAAATTAGCAAACGCCAGAACGCCTTTGTGTGAGACAGTTGTCGCGTCGCTGTTGGAAGGGTAGCCCGCCACATTCATATCAATCAGACCGCCCTCGTCATAAATGGCGTAAGCGTATCTACCGAGGATGTAGTTGGTATTTGTCGGCGTGCTGTTAAACACAGCGTTGTTCCCACTACCAACCGAAGTTTCGACCGCCGGGCCGTTTCGCGAAACAAGTACCCAATCCGGTGCTACAAACGCCCCGATGGGAGTAGTGTCAGTAGGATTCGCCCCCGTCTGGCGTGGGATTAAGTAATGTTTGTTCCATCGGTTAAGGCTGATTGACCGGCCGTTGGCGGAGCCGTCTGTGTAGGAATTTATCGCTGACGCTCTGCTCGGTACTGCCAGGCTGTCGTTTCGGACACTGCGACGAATTAGATTAGGGATTGGGTCATTGCTCTCCGCTCCGACAAAGGATGGGTTACCACTTCGCTGCGCAATTACATTCGCATTGGCGTTGGGTGCGTAAACGGGGTTATTGCCATTGCTATCAGTCGTCTTGTTTGAATTGCTCACGATTTCCTGCTTTAGATCGCCTACTATTACATCCAACGCGCTACGTGCTAAGATGTCCGCACGATTCTCGCTGAATGTGCCGTGTGCGAGCTGCCTGGTCGTAGCGGTACGTCCTAGATAAGCGACAATTAGCGCACTGAGCAAAACCACGAAAGCGAGAACAATAACCAGCGCGACGCCTCTCTGATGCGAAGATGGTATCGTGACGTCCTCCATCAGTTATACCACAGATAGAACACACGTTGGTAAACCTTTATCCCACTTATCGCTTGCCGAGGCATGTTGCTAATGCCATCCAGCGCTGTCTGCCATGCTTCGGGCAGGTCGGAAACTCGACTAGTCCCCGTCGGCGGAGTAGACACGAAGGCATCATCGAGCAACTTCGTCGTCGCCAATGCATTTAGCTGCGCGTCCGATAACAGTAAACGGCTTTTGGAATCAATCGCTGCGATATTGATGCATATTGCTGCCATGCCTTGATACCAAGGAATTGGCGCATTATTTGTTATGACGCTTCGCGTAGTCGGATCAGGATTACTGAGCAAATAGAAGTACTCGAGCCGGAATATCTGCGGCCCAATCGTCTCGTAGGTGGAATCAGGATCGGCGCTGCTATTGTCAGTTACGTAAAGCCAGTTGGCGGCTAAAGTTCCACTGGCGCCAAACATCAGTGGCTTGTATGAGGTGGAGACAGCATTCCACAGCAAACCTTTTCCCATCCTCTCAAGCTTCCTGTAAGAAGGGGAATTTGGATTGTTATTGACCCGGTAGGTGACTAATGAGACCGGGCTTTGTGAACCCGTCGGAGGGTAATAACCGGGAACGTTGCTGAAAAAGGCGATACGATCGTTTGGCCCGGTGCCGCCGCCCTGCATTGAATCGAGTACTCCTTTACAGTAAAGATCAACGTCGCTTCGCTTGATCATTTGGGAGAAGTCTACTGCCATGCGATCGAGTACAAGGCGCGCTTGAGTATCTGTATCCAGGCGCTTACTCCCCGTGTTGGTCAGCGTCGTTGCGCTGCTCATGATGCGCGCAACAGCGACGACAAGCAGAACAAGAACAGCGATGGCGACCATAATCTCAACGAGGGTAAAGCCGTTTTTCGTTCGCCGCATTTTAGTTTCTATCGAGGGCGACGAACATTTCAGCTGAACCGGCATTAACGTTGTTGGAACTCGCGAACACCGGCCAACTCATCGTAACATCCACCAACGTTGCAGCTCGTGTGTTCGGCGCATTTGGTATAAAGGATACTGTGAGCTTGTAAGTCGGCGGGTATTGCCACGTCGTACTCGGTGTTGTCGAGAACCTGCCCTGAGGATTAAGATATAACGTTGTTGAACTCGGCGCCGGAGGTGCCACCGGGTTAGCCGGAATCTGTATTCCGAATTGGGGCGACGTGGCAGCTTGGCCGCGTGGGGTGGTAAGAGGTGTGGCGCGCAGATCGGCGATCACGGCACTAAGCATGTCATTTGCAGCACTCTGCTCGGCCGCGTTGAAGTTACTTTGCGAACCGCTCGCCAGTAAACCGAAAATCGCTAGCATAGAAACCGCAGCTACCCCAATCGCGAGCGTGACTTCGATCAGCGAAAATCCGGAATGTTGCTGCGGCATGTCTGCTAACGTCGATAGATTCTGAAAATCCCGCCAAAAGCGCTATATTGAAGAGCCACAACGTTAGGATTGTTGGAAGCGGCAATGGTTCCGTGCGCGGGTCGCAGCCCTACTTCTTGAACCTGCCGATAAGTGTAGTTGCTATTGTCTATCCTAGCTTCTCCACGAGGACTAAATTCAATCGCTTTGACGAACGTGTACTGCGCAGCAGGCGCGGGATTGCCCACCGGATACTGAAATGAAGTTAAGCTCTGGTTCGGCGGCGTTGTGTCGCCGATTCGCGCGGTGTTCCAGCCCACCGGCGGCCGCGTGTCAAACGTATCGGCTGGTGGCGTACCGCTTCCGTCGGCAAATGTCGCGAGATGGATACCATCAATTTTGGTTAACTTCGTTACTTGTATCAGTCTCGTTGGATCGATTGGCGCTAGGCTGTTCGGGTTATAGACGATCGTGCCATCCTTTGATGCTACTATTGATAACACAACGCGCCCCGTCCCACCTGTTGCGGGTGAAGTAGATGCTTGTCCGGCAGACTCTTCGAAGAAACCAACCCAGACATAAGTATTGTTTGCCATGGCGTAATTACGTCCTTGCTCGAGTACACCCTTCACCGTGTAGGCCGCACTTGTTACGTCGCTCCCTCCTTTCAGCGAGGTGACCGCAGGCGTGATAAATCTCGCCAGAAGGAGCATCAAAGCGACTACTACCAATAACTCCAGCAACGTAAAGCCACCTCGACTATGCAATGTGTTCAGCCTCACTGCAGCAGATTCTATTGCCACGACAGAATGTCATCCGAACCGGAGTACTTGTAATTGCCGTTCGGAGCCGTGCCGGTAGTTGTGCCATACGATTGGTCTTTTCCCAAGCTCGCGGCAATCACGCCAGTACGCACTCCTTTGCCGATACTCATATCATATGTCAGATCACTATAGTTACCGAGCGTGTAGGCTTGCGTAATGCCATCGTAATTGGCGTCGATAATAATAATGTAATGGCCGAGCGTGGAGTTAGCACCGTTTGGGCTGCCCCATGGATCCCAAAACTCGCCGTTCGCGTCAAAACCCCCTTTAGGCTGATTCGCGTTTCTTACCAGCGATCCAGCGAAGAACTGAATCTGCCTCGGATTCAGCTGGTTGTTAGAATTTGCTCCGCTATCTGGAATTGCCCTTAGCACGTTCATGACCTCAGAGTTTGAATGCGAGGGCGAATCGGGGTTGCCATATTCGACATCGTTGTTGCTGATCGTAATGTTAGGGTCGACCGGGTACTTACCGTAGTCGGTATAGTACGCATTGACGGAATTAACTATCCCGGTGACATCGTTCTTGGCCTGTACTTTGCGGGCGCGGTCGATCATGGTGGAGGCGCCGACTACAGTCATGCCGGCGAGGACGGCGATGATGGCGATGACGACGAGAATCTCAAGTAAAGTAAAAGCGGAAAGTTGAAAGCGGAAAGCTGAAATGGGGCGGGGAGAAAGGTGGGAACGTGCGAACGTGCGAAGGGCGGGAGGTGGGAAGGCAAAACGTGAAAGCGAAAAGCGGACATTTGGCGCGCGGTGCGCGTCCGAAACACTGAGACGCTGAAAGGCTGAAAAGCTGAAGAAGGGCACGTGACGGCTGAGAGCTGAAAGCGGAGAGCTGAAAACCGAGGCGTCCTTCCTGAGTTCCTGCGTTCCTAAGAGATAGCTCGGGTAAATTCCTGGGTTCCTGGCTTCGTGATTCACTCGAAAAGCTGGAAGCTGAAAACGGGAAGCTGAAATTTCTGGCTTTCTGGCTTCCAAATTGACTCTGGGGTCGAGCACGGCAGGTAAGCCGGACTAAATCAAAAAGCGGGGACGGTGAAAAGCCGAAAATTCGGACGAAATGCGGAGTGCCGGAATGCGGATCGCGGAATGCGCCGGAAGAGATTATGTCTTAGGAAAGCAGGAACGCAGGAAGGGGCTGTGGAAGTTGCCATTCAGCAGTCAGCATTAGCATTCAAATTTTGATGTTCAGGGTGCAGCACCGCCTACTTGTCGGAGACACCAAGTTGCTTGCGGATGGCTCGCGCTAGGCTCTCTCTTACTTCAGCGTGACGTGGCACGGGTGCGACGCGTCCGTTCTGCGGGTTGTAGTAAATGTCGTCGTTCGCACCATGCCGTTTGAGGTAACAACCGCGCGAGGTGAGTTCCCGCACGAACTCGCGGCGTTTCACATCGAGATCGCAAGCTCGTGCTTCTCTCTGGGAACGAATGTGTGATCGGCGGAATCTTCGAGCAAGAGGTGATAGGCGTCACGGATCATTGCCTGGAGTTCGTCGAGCGTCTGGCCCTGGCTCATCACCACCGGCATTTCCTTGAGCCGGCCGACGTACCAACCGTCGTCCTGCCAGTACTCCAAGGTGAATTGCGGCACGCATCATTTTAGCCGCCGGACTGTTCGCGTAAAGCCAGCGGATCGCGGAATGCCGAATCACGCAAAAGCTGAAAGCTGAAATTCTGAAACGCTGAAATTGAGACGCAGGAGAGTGCGGAATCCGGAAGAAATCATATCTTAGGAAAGCAGGAACGCAGGAAGCGGTTTCTGGTTAAAAGATTTTCCTGCGCGCTCCAGAACGTCATCGCGGAGGGATGGTTTAAGAAGAAAGCTGAGCCTAGCCCGAATACGCATGGTTCCGGCCGTGCCGTTTAAGGTAACAATCGCACGAGGCGACTCTGTGGGCTCGGCAACTCGAGGCGGGCGCGCCGGACGGCAGCAACTTCTTTGTTCCAGGGTCGGGATTACTGGAGAAAACTCAGAATTGCGCGAATGCGCGCACGGGAAAACTTCCCATCCCTTTCACTTTTACCGGCACGGCGAAGAATCGCGCGCCTTCGTCAGGCAGCGAGCTCAGATTGCATAAATGCTCCACAATGGGAATGCCGGCGCGCAGGAGCGCGGAGTGGACCGGGCGCGTTTTGTCCTCGGTGGAATCAATGTTGTAGGAATCAATACCGACGAGGGCAGCCTGTGCGTCGACCAACTGCTGCGCCACTCGAGCGGTAAGGTAAGGGTGGCCGGTGAAATAGCGTTCGGTGCGCCAGTGTTCATCCCAACCGGTATGAAAAAGGACGGCGCATCCCTTCAGCTTGGCGATTGCGAAACCGAAATGATCGATGCGCGGCTGGTCCAGGGGGCGCAAGACGACACAATGGAGGTCGGCGATCGCTTCGAGGGCAAATTCTGAGATGTCCGGTGCATTAGGGTAACGATGAAAAGGGCTGTCGATGTACGTGCCTGTGTTCGCGACCATTTCGATGCGGCCAATCTGAAACTCGGTTCCTTCAGCGTAATGCACCCGTGAACTTTCGCGGCTGAGATGATCGGAGATGGCAGGTGGCGGCAGACCTTTGTAAGTGCGCATGCCGTGCTCGATGGTGTGACTTAGATCGATCAGGCGGGACATTTTGTAAGCGATTCGCCAGAGAGGCGGTGCGCTTCTCCGCCGGTTATAGCGCTAGGTCGGGGTCTTGGGCACGCGCAATTTTGGCCGGCCACGCACCCAAAGCTGAAAGCTGAAACGCTGAAACTGAAAGGCAGGAGAGTGCGGAATGCGGAAAGCGGGAGGAATAATGTCTTAGGAAAGCAGGAACGCAGGAACGGTTTCTGGTAAGAGTTTTTCTGCGCGCTCCAGAACGTCATCGCGGAGCGCACGGCTTAAGGCGGATTGCGGAAGGCGGATTGCGGAAGGCGGATTGCAACAATGCGGAGTGCGGAATGCGCCGGAAGTAAGAGCGGCTATTCCACGCCGAGTCCAAGCTGCTTCCGAATGGCTCGCGCGAGGCTGTCTTTTACTTCCGCGTGGCGTGGCACGGGTGCCACGCGGCCATTCTGCGGGTTGTAGTAAATGTCGTGGTTGCCGCCGTGCCGCTTGAGATAACAACCGCGCGAAATGAGTTCCCGCACGAACTCGCGGCGTTTCACATCGAGATTGCAAGCTCGTGCTTCTCTTTCGGGATGAAGGCGTGATCGGCGGAATCTTCGAGCAAGAGGCGATACGCGTCACGGATCATTGCCTGAAGTTCGTCGAGCGTCTGGCCCTGGCTCATCACCACGGGCATTTCCTTCAGCCGGCCGACGTACCAACCGTCGTCCTGCCAGTACTCCAAGGTGAATTGCGGCACGCCTGACGTTAGCCGCGACGGCGATTCGGGTAAAGGCGGCGCATTGCGGAATGGGAAATTCGGAATCGCGGATTGCGGACCGTTCTGGCTTTCTGGTTTTCACATCAAGTCGAGCTCTTCCCTTCCTGCGTTCGTGGGTTGCTGAGAGATGGCAGATTTTAGCACGGTGCTGACTGCAAGCCGGCGCAGATCGCCGTCCGGCGCGGCAAGGACGCGAATGTCGTCGCCGCGCGGGGCCCAAACATTTGGGTCGGTCGGGCCGAACAAGACGGTGCAGCGCGCGCCCGCTGCCGCGGCCAGGTGCGAGATGCCGCTGTCGTGACCAATGTACCGATTACCGCACAAGAGGGCAATGAGCGCCGGCAGCGGCTGATTGATTGCGTAACGAACGCGATCCGAGAAATGCGCGCGCAAGGTGGCAAGCTCGCGTTCATCAGCTTCGCCGCTGAGTACGACGATCTGCTCCCCCGAGGCAAGCAGGTCACCCATTAAACTTATCCAGTTCTCGATGGGCCAATTCTTGCGCCGGCTGCCGCTGCCGGGGTGCACCGCAACGAGGCGCCGCCCAACGGCTGGCG
>JAFASN010000059.1 GCA_019244415.1 Verrucomicrobiota bacterium
ACATCCCAGCATACCGGGACGGCAGAGCGGTGGACGCGGTTACCAGCATAACCATCTTCTTCACATGGTCGTTCAAACCGCGTGAGCGATTTTTTTGGAGGTAACCAGGACTTTTATTCAGCCCGCGCCCGCCACGAGCTCGAGTGGGAAATTAGCTGCGTCACCAGATCACCGTCGACTGGGCAGTTTGCGCAGCTTATTTGATTCCCACCACCATCGAGGCTGGCCCGACGAGATGCTCGAGGCGCGTTTCGCGAAAGCCGGCTTGCCACTCCTGATCGCAGAAACTGATGTGCGCGGGGCTTTAAATTGCAAATGCGTGATAACTCGAGGTAAGATTTTTTTCTTGACTCCTGACGTTTGAGTTACCTAGCCTCGACTCATGAATCCGCGGAATTTCTTCGCGGCGGTTGCGGTTCTTCTGATCGCAGCGAGCGCGAGCACACTCAAAGGAATCACCGTCCCAAACTTCTCGTTTGAGGACCCAACTCAGTCGCCTGGTGCAAATGATGTCGGTGGTAACGGAAACATGACTGCTATCACAAACTGGACGATTACTGCGCCCCCTAGCAGTGGAACGAACAATGGGGTGTTTTATCCCGCAAGCGGCTTGACGCCGGAGAACGGCAATCAGGTTGCGTATGTGTTCCCCGGGGCAACTGGCGCAACGTGCAGCATTACCACGACGAGCTCGCTGGGAGCAATCGCTGCAAACATGCTTTATACCTTGACGGTTGCGCTCGGTAATGGAGGTGGGAACCTCAGTACGTTCAACACCGGTACTTACACGATTGAGCTTCTCGCCAATGGCACGCCGGTCGCGACTAACATGCTGGCGGGCAGCGCGATTCCGAACGGAACATTCCGCGATCTATCCACAGTCTTTAGCTCGCCTGCATCGGGCGGCGTAGTTGGTGACGCCTTAACTATTCAGCTGAGCGCTACGTCGGGCTCGACAAACGATGAAGGATTTTTTGACAATGTGCGCTTGACGGCATCACCCATTCCCGAGCCCGCCACAGTCCTCCTCACCGGAGCCGGTACTGCTGTGTTACTTCTGCGACGGCGCCTAAGCCAATTACTTACGCGAGCCGAAGGGCCAGATCGTGCGCTGAGGTGATCGAGAGCCGCCCCTGTGCTAATTCCGTAAAGAGCCCAAGCTCAACGGCACTGAGCATCGTTTTGGAAGCCCAGAAACCGAGCCCCAATTGCATGATTTTATCCGGCCCCACTTCGTCACTCATCGCGCCGTTTGTCCGCCAAATACAACAACGACGCAAGTCGGCGGCCGTTCGCGGCAAACTCGGCGCGAAGGCGCTACGGTACGCTGGTCCACACTGAGCAACAATTCGGAACAGAGACGGTGACGTTCACGACCGATACGTACTGAACCCAAAAATTCTCGCTAACAATCCGCCATTCATCGTCCGTAGAATGGCGAACTTGTCGCCTTTGCCGTTCACGCTGAGCTAGCAGCGGCCGCCCGGTCGCGAACGACCGTACCGAAACGTCACCCGGTCTCTACAGCATCTCCGGCTGTTGCTGCGCGACCTGCTCGCGCGCGGCCATCGCGAAGGGGTTGATTTGGGTCGGCGCTTCGATGCGTTCGGCGCCCTTGAGCAGGCCTTCGATAGTGACGATCTGGATTTTTGGGTAGTCTTTCTGCCACAGTTTCGCGGTATAACGTCCTGCCGAGGCGGCTTCGTCGCGCATCGGCCTGGTCGGCTTGTCCAGAGTGATGAGAATGCCCGCGGTGGCTTTCTGGTTTTCGACTGTCCCTATCAAATCGCGAATGTCTTTCGCGCCCGTCCCGCCGCCTTTTACCTGCACGATGATCTTCTCGCGGTGGACGTTCTTCGCGTTTCATTTCCGGGGAGCGCACGCCACTGGCGTGCCCAGTTGCGCGACTCGCGCGACTGCTCTGGGCTTCCGGCGAGTCGCCGGAACCAGCACGCGAGTCGCGTGCGCTCCCCGATCCTTCGGTTTCGTAGAAATAAAGCAAGCCATCCACCCCGTGATCGGCGCCTTTGCCTTCGCCTTCTTTCAACGGGCGGGCGTGGACTAAGGAGAGCGCCCAATGCTGGAACTGGAACTTATCGTTTTCGGCGAGCTGCTTCGCGCTGGCGAAATCGACCAGCTGACCTTTCTCGACAAACTCGATCTGCTCGCCAAAGGTATCGCGCAGCCGGCGCTTGATCAGGTTAATGCAAAAGGTTCTTTCGTCCCTGATGGGACTCTGTCCTTCCGCCTATGCCAGTTCCCAGCGCTGAAGCGCTGGGTTATTAGCACCGGAAGCTGGGCTGCGAGCGCGAGATAGGTGACATCGACCTATCCGTTCGCGGCGTAGCTTCTGCGCCGCATGAATAATCGTGTCGCAACCGCAGAACGGATCGAGAACGACATCGCGCGGATTAGTTGAGGCGCGCCTGATTGCATGAAAATAGCCCAGTGCTTCAGCACTGGGGTTATGTGTAGAGAAGCGAAGGCCGAGTCCCGGCAGGGACGAAAGGAACCTAGTCCAACTCCGCGCTCTGCTCATTGAAGCCATGGCGTTTCAACATCGCTCGCACTTCGTCGCGAAACGGTCGCGTGCGATGATGTTGTTCCTGGTTGCGAATGTAAGCGATAGTTTCATCAACCCCTGAAACGCTGATGCTGAACGCGCCGTACCCTTCCTGCCAGGCAACGTGGCTTAGTCTAGGGAATGTCTCGTGCATCCATTTGGAAGAATTGCCTTTCAGAAGTTGCAATGCCTTGGCCAGCGGCATGGTCGCAGGCAGGCGAAGAAGGATGTGCACGTGATCGGCCGCACCGCCGATCGCCAAAGCTTTCATTCCGTTTTCGCGAGCGATCCCGCCGAGGTATGGCCAAAGACGGGAGCGGAGGTCGTTCCTTAGCGAGGGCGCGCGGTTTTTGGTTGCAAAGACGCAATGGAATAAGGAGCTGGTGTAGGTGTGCATTCCTTTCGTTCCTGCCGGGACTCTGATGTTTTCGATGGCGGTTTTCCAGCGCTAAAGCGCTGGGCTATTCGCAACAAGCCACAGCCGACACCCCGCTAAAGTTTAACTGAAGTTCTCCACGAGGATCGCAGTGCAGATACAAGCTCCCCGTTTGCTTCAAGACACGAGGTAGCTCGACGAGCCGCAGAGCCATCATGGCGAGGTAAACCATCTGGGTGAGTTCTTGAGGAAGCTGTGGAAGGCTTCCATCATCTCGACCACGGCGACGTTCGGGCACTGGTCGATAAACTTGTGGTAAGTTGTCGCGGCGTCGGCCCAGCTCCAGGTATCGGTAAAGGCGTGGAACTGCGCCTGGCTTACTTCGCCGCTGGTTTCGCGGAAGAGGTCCGAGCCGGATTGGCATTGTTGTAGTCGGCGTTGGAGTTAAAGGGCGGGTCGAGGTAGACGAGATCAACGCTACCGTTCGGGAACTCTTCCCGGTTGCGCAGCCATTCGAGGTTATCGCCGAAGTACAACCGGTTCACGAATAGCCAGAGATTTCTCGACTTGGGTCGGAATGGCAAGCAGGGTCGCTCGGACTGCCCGCGATTCTGGAGGATTCGCCCGTGAAACACGATCGGCCGCTAGTCGTGACGAACGGCGAATTTATAATTCCCCGGTTTGCTTGGGAAAATCTGGCCGAAAAGTTGTAATTCCTTGGCTACTTGGGAAAAATTCGGCCGGAAATTTATAATTCTCGCCTACTTTGGAAAAATCTGCGCAAAAATTTATAATTTTTGACCTGTTGCGGCGTAAACAGCCGAGAAATTTACAATTTTCGGGCAGATTTTTTCTAGACTGGCGAAGAATTTGTAATTTTCGGGCAGATTAAATTTCATCTGGCGGAAAATTGATAATTTTGCGGCAGAATCCATCCAATTACCCTTGGAATTTCAAATTCCAGCCCAGATTGAGCCTCAACGGCGGCTCAAGTCGTAATTTGGGGGCGGGTTTCGACAGCCTCGCACGTCCCTAATCTGTACTTTCACCGCGGCGCAATGTTCCTAAGAATGACCAGGCCCGCGCGGGCCTGCGTTCGGTCCTGTCGCGTCGCACTCCGTACTGCCACTCTTCGGCAAACGTTGTACCGATGCGCGCCGGGGCCGCTAACATCTTCCGCCGCAAACATTTTATTGTCAGACATTTTCGCATTGACTTTCGCACGGGTCGTCAGTTAGAAAACGTCTTTCCTGCGCTTGGTTAGCTAAACAGATAGAGAGGCGTAGTTTATGTCTTCCAAGATAGCGTTACGGTTGTTACCGGCCGCCTTGATCGGTCGTTGCGCGAGGTCTGCCAGCTTAACCTTTCTCGGCGCGGCGGCTTTTCTTCTGTTCGCGCCACTGAGCTTCGGCGCGGATGACAATGTGACAGGCACGGATGGCACCCCTGGGATGGACGGCGCTGCACCCGGCGCACCGGGCACAGCCGGCGGTCCAGGTCAGTCGGTCACCGCAGATGCGGGCTTTACCTCGCCGAATACGGATGCAAGCAATACGGCGGAAGCGACGGGCGGAAATGGCGGCCAGGGGGGCAACGGCGCGGCGGGGGATTCCACGATTCCAAACGGTGGAAATGGCGGTGATGGGGGCGCTGGCGGTGCCGCGACCGCGCAAACCGCGACGACCACATCTGGTGCGACCGCGGGCCAAGCCATTTCTACAGCCCAAGGTGGAAATGGCGGCGCCGGCGGCGCCGGAGGCGCAGGTTTTGGCACGGGACGAACGGCACGGAAGGAAATGGCGGAGCTGGCGGCGCGGCGAATAGCACTGCGATTGTTTCCACGGCGACTGGGATGGGAACGGCCGAAACGGCGAGCACGGGCGGGAATGGCGGCGATGGCGCGAACGGCGGGATCGGAGCGGAGGCCACAGCTTCGGCGCAGGGAACGACGACGGGCGGGTCGCTCACAGTTTTCGCTGCGGCGGCCGGCGGCAATGGCGGGGCGGGTTCAGGCGCTGGAAACATCGGGGGCGCGGGTGGTGGAACATCGAGCACCGTCTCCGCGACGGGAACTTCGTCCGGGACAGGTAGCGTTGATGTTGAAACAGTCCTTAGCGCCGGCGCGGGCGGCACGGGATTCAATGGCGCAAATGGCGGGTTCGGCGGCGGTGCGTTCGCGAACAATACCGTCACCGGTTCCACCTCTGGCGGCTCGTTGACCTTGCAGCAAGCGGCCACAGGTGGCGCGGGTGGGGATAGTTACGGCGGGACTGCTGGAACTGCCGGGAACGCCTTCTCGAACCTCTCCTTTTCAGGTGCCGGTGAGGCCTCGTTGACCGGCACCGCGATGGCAAATGGCGGGAGTGGCGGCAGCGGGTTCTCCGGAAGCGCCGGCACAGCGGGCGCGACAGCGTCGGCGGGAGCATCCTTGAGTGACGGCGGCAATGTTTCCGCGACGGCAGACGCAACCGGCGGGTCGGGAGGAGGAACGGATACGGGAAATGGCGGTGCCGGCGGAACCGCAACTGTGTTCGGCGTGTCGGCCACTTCGACTGGCGGAGGCACGGTCACTGCCATTGCCAGCCAGGCTGGGGGCAACGGCGGCGCGAGTCAGGGCAGCGGGAATGGCGGAGCCGGCGCGTCATCGACGATGAGCAATGTGGTGACGGCCACGAGTGCGAGCGGCGGGGTGAACTTCACCCAATCCGCCGTTGGCGGGAATGGCGGCGCAAGCAATGGCGGCACTGCGGGCACGGCGGGCTCAGCGCAATCTGATCTCAGCTACACGAACGCTGGCACCGGCTCAATCGGACAAATTGATCACCAGGTTATTGCCATCGGCGGGACCGGCGGCAGCGGAACCGGCGGCGGAACGAATGGCGCAAATGGTGGGAGCGCGGAAGCTTCGTTCACCATCAGCGGGAGCAATTACGTCTCGTTCATGTCGAGCGCCACGGGTGGCAGCGGCGGATCGGCGACAGGCGCAGGCGCCACGGCGGGGAATGGCGGAGCCGCCTCGGCCAACGCGTCAAGTGTGAGCTCAACCAGCACCACAGCCGCTGTCGGCGGCACCGTGGAAATCACCGGCGGCATAGGCGGGCTCGGAATTTCCGGCGCAAGCGGCGGAAATGGCGCCGACGCGACATTAACAAACGCGCTCAGTGGCAGTGCCGATGGTTCTTCCCTGTCTCTACAGCAAACCGCAAATGGCGGCGCTGCTGGTGGCACAACGGCAGGGACAAGCGCAGGCACCGCAGGAAACGCTGTCTCGACGTTGAATGCCACCAACTCGGGAACATCGCTCAACCTCAACGTCTTCAGCACCGCGAACGGCGGCGCCGGCGGACGCAGCAACACGACGCCTACCGCTGGCGGATCAGCCACCGCCACGGCCACTGCCACCGGATCCGTGAATGATGATGCGCAGGCGACGGCCACCGGCGGCAACGCAGGCGCGCTCCTCGTCTCGGGAACCGCGGCACGCGGCGGCGACGCGACCGCTTCCGCGACAGCCACTGGCACGGGCAGCATGGAAGCCTATTCCATCGCGAATGGCGGCAATCCCACAAACACAACCAGCACGGCGGGCACGGCGCGTGCCGATGCGACCGTCACGGGCGCAAATGGAATGGGCGCGACGAGCATTGCCAATTCGTCGGGCGAAAACATCACTGCGATCCAGGCGAGCGGAAGTGCAGGCTTGCCCGGCACGACCGCAACTGCCGCAACAAGCATCACCGAAGCTCGCGCGACCGTCGATCAGGCAGCGCCCTCGCATTCGCTCGCCAGCGGATTCCAATCCGCTGCGTTTGTTACCGGAAATCCGCACAGCAGCGACCTCGCCGCCGTGGAAAGTGGCAATCCCAACTCGGCGGCCGGTATTGGAATCGGCAGCAATGTATTTGGCCTGATGACCTTTGCCGACGCGTATTCAATTCACGGCTCCGGCGCGTCCGCTTCCTACGTGAGCACCGCCAGCTTCACCATGAACGCCGGCAGCTCGCCCACCTTGCGCCTCGCGTTTCTGAACCCGGTGATTACCGGGACCGGCCTGAGCACGCTCGAGCTCACCGTCACCGAAAATGCAGTAACCATCGAGCACCAGACATTCACCAGCCTTGCCCAGGCGAGCACGTTCTTTACCGATCACGTCATCACTTACGCGCCGCTCCACATAACCGGAGCGATGAACCTCGTCTTTACGTTCGATTTCACCTCGAGCACGCCGGGCGATAGTTTCCGCGGCGATGTTCTATCCGCCTTAGTTGTGCCGGAACCTTCGAGCTGGGCGCTACTCATCGGCGGCGCGGGGCTGCTGGGCGCCTTCGGGCGCTACCGTTCCCGGCGCTAATCGCTGTTTTAGCGAAATTTTTTGATCGGTTCGGCCGCGGAAATACGCGTAATAGCAATAGCCACCTTAAGTACACGACGATGAAAACTACAAAAGCAACCCTCGCCGGACTGGCCATCGCCCTCCTCGCCTCAGCCGCAGCTCATGCAAACACAATTGTCTTCAGCGATGACACGTTCAATCTAAGCCAGTATTCCGAGACGCCGATCGCGCGTAGTGCCCCGGGCGGCAGCGTCTCGTACTCACAATGTCCAACCTGCGGCAATCCCGGCAGCGCGCTTCAGGTCAACTCGACCGCACCCGGCGGCGGCGATGCCATTGGGATGGGCTTCATTAACAACAGCTTCTCCTACGACCCAGCGACGCGGGGTTCGATCACCAGCATCAACTTCGCCATTGATAAAAACTACATGACGCAATGGCCAGTATCTTTGAGTCATCACTTCAGTAACGCGGTTCTGGCGTTAATCGAGCAGAATGGCAGCTATTTCATCGCTCCCGTGCAAGGCCCACACTTCAACGGCGGCACGACAGGATACAAAACACTTTCTGTTTCGGGCCTGCTCGCCACCAGCTTTTCCGAGATCGATTTCGCGACGAATAAAGTCCTGCCTGTCCATCCCAATTTCTCGGGAGCTGACATGCTATTTGGCTTCGCCAGTTACGACCACGGCAACAAGTCTTTTCCGAACGACCTGAGTTTTGTGAGTGACTTCGATAATCTCAACCTAACGATCTCCGCGCAGGCAAAGGCGACTCCCGACTCAGCGAATACCGCGGCGCTTCTGGGCCTTGCCGTCGGCGTACTCAGCCTCGTCCGCCGCCGGACAGCTGTGTAACTAATTAGGATTCTTCACGCGAGACGAGAGCCCAGCGCCGGGCAAACACGTCGCAGATAGCAAACGGCAGATAAAGCACGGTAAAGAATACGAGCGCGAGCCCGTGCATTTGGAGAAGATAAAGCGGGCGGTGATCGGAGAGAATGCTCAGCAGCGTTTTCGCCTCCGGTTTGTGCAGGAGAAAGCCGTAGTTAAACCCGGTGAACGCATCCGCGGCGAGCGTGATGACGAAGTACAGCTCGGTCCAGAGAAAGACGCGCACAATCGAGATAGCGTGTGGGCGCAAACGGTGCATCAGCATTAGGAAGACGACGCTGATGATGATTCCGCAGTGCGAGATGAAGAAACTGAAGAAGCGGAAATCCGGAAAACCAAACGCGAGATTCGGCGTGAGTACGGCCTGAACAGTGCCGCCAAGTCCCCAGAAGTACGCGACTTCAAACCAGCCGGACCGGTGCGTCCAAAGCGCAACGATGACGACGACCATCGCCCAATCACAAAGCTGTAACGGCAGAACTTGTCGCCAGCTCACCGCGCCGAAGCGGTGAACGAGGAAAAGGTAAACGAGGTAGTTCAGAACGAGCGCCGCCGATAGTACCGCGACGATGAATCGCTCTGCTGCCGGTCTGTTTCGCGCAATCGCAGCGAGCACAAACGGCAGCAGTATCGTGAGCGCGATCACGATGACATGCGCCGCGCCGTATGCGTGGAACACTGGGTGCACCGGCTGAATTAAACCACAGAGTTCACAGAGACACAGAATTTCAGATCAAGTCTTCCTCTGCTCCGTGTCCTCGTGTCCTCTGTGGCGCAATGATTACGGCTGAAAAATTGGCGACAAACGAAGCCATTCCGCCATGCCTGAGAAACAAAAACAACGGCCAAAACAGGAGCAACAGCAGCAGCCTGGACGTGAGTACGAGATGACGCCACGGCCCAAAGCCGAGGACGAGAAGCATCGCGGCAGCGGCAAGCTCGAGGGAAAAGTGGCTCTTATCACAGGCGGCGATAGTGGCATCGGACGGGCAGTGGCGATTGCCTTCGCGAAAGAGGGTGCGGACGTGGCGATCGGCTATTTGAACGAACATCGCGACGCGAAAGAAACCAGGCGGCTGGTGGAAGAGCACGGCCGCAAATGCATCCTCAACTCCGGCGATGTGGGCGACGAGAAATTCTGCGCCGATCTGGTGCGGCAGACCGTGAAAGAACTGGGCGGCCTCGATATTCTCATCAACAACGCGGCCGAGCAGCACCCGCGCTACGCCATCGAGAAAATCAGCGAGAAACAGCTCGAGCGGACATTTCGCACGAACATTTTCTCCATGTTCTTCCTCACCAAAGCGGCGATGAAACACCTGACCGAAGGGAGCGTCGTCATCAACACCGCTTCCGTCACAGCTTACAAAGGCAGCCCCGAGCTGCTCGATTACTCGGCCACGAAAGGGGCGATCGTCGCCTTCACCCGCTCGCTCTCGCAAAAACTCGCGGACAAGAAAATTCGCGTGAATGCCGTCGCGCCGGGACCAATCTGGACGCCACTGATTCCTTCCACTTTCCCAGGCGAAAAGGTCGAGACTTTCGGAAGTGACGTGCCGATGAAACGCGCCGGCCAGCCGGAGGAAGTCGCGCCGTGTTACGTCTTTCTCGCTTCCGACGATTCCTCCTACATGACCGGCCAGGTGCTGCACCCAAACGGCGGCACGGTCGTGAACGGCTAACCCTGTAGCGACGGTCTGTGACCGGCGGTGGTCGAGGTGCAAATTGGCGACGGTCGTAGACCGCCGCTACAGCTGATACGTTTTGGTTGGCACAGCAAGCGACTGTCCTACAATGGCCGGATGCAACGCTCCGATGGCCGCGCACCGGATCAACTGCGCCCGGTCAGCTTCGAACTCGATGTCGCGCCACACGCGAGCGGCTCGGTCGTTGTCGCGATGGGCAACACGCGGGTGATCTGCGCCGCGATGATCGAAGACTCCGTCCCGCGCTGGATGAAAGAACAAAACGTGACGGGTGGATGGCTCACAGCCGAGTACTCGATGCTGCCGTACTCAACCGCGCCGCGAAAACAGCGCGATGTCACGCGCGGCAAACTCGATGGCCGCAGTACCGAAATTCAACGGCTCATTGGCCGTTCACTGCGCGCCGTACTCAACCTGGAAAAACTCGGGCCGCGCACGATGTGGATCGATTGTGATGTGCTCCAGGCTGATGGCGGCACACGCACGGCTGCGATCACGGGCGCGAGTGTGGCCGTGGCCATTGCGTGCGGGCGTTTGCTCGAAGAGAAACGAATTGCCGAGTTACCGATGCGCAGTCTTGTGGGCGCGGTAAGCGCGGGCATTCTGGATGGAAACGCGCTCGTTGATTTGGATTATGCGGAGGATAAAGCGGTGAGCGTGGATCTGAACCTGGTCGCGACTGAAAGCGGCGAGCTGGTGGAAGTACAGGCCTCGGGCGAAGAAGCGACATTCACGCAGACACAGCTGGATCAAATGCTCGCGCTCGGGCACAACGGCATTGTGCAGTTGATCGCGCAACAGCGGGCCGTGCTCGAGCGATTCCAAATCACCGTGCAGTGAAAAATATTGTCATCCCGAGCGAAGCCGAGGGATCCCGCCGACTTCAGCAGTTTCGCGCCGTAATTTCTCGACGTCGCTTCGCTCGCTCGGAATGACGACGCAGTGATGAAACGGGCGCTCATCACCGGCATTACCGGCCAGGACGGCAGTTACCTTGCCGATTTGCTGCTCGCCAAAGGCTACGAAGTGCACGGCATCATGCGCCGCGCGAGCACGTTTAACACTTCGCGCATCGATCATCTTTACGCCGATCCGCACATCAACGGCGTGCGCTTGTTCCTCCACTACGGCGACCTGGCCGACTCAGTAAACCTGGTGAAGTTGCTTTACGATCTGAAGCCGGACGAGATTTACCACCTTGGAGCGCAAAGCCATGTGCGCGTGAGTTTCGACATCCCTGAGTACACCGCGGATGTCACTGGCATCGGTACGATCCGAATCCTGGAAGCGATACGCGAGACCGGAATCCGCTCGCGTTTTTACCAGGCCTCGAGCAGCGAAATGTTCGGCAAGGCGCAGGAAATTCCGCAGACGGAGCGAACGCCATTCTGGCCGCGCAATCCCTACGCGGTCGCGAAGGTGTTCGCCTATTGGGCGACGGTGAATTACCGCGAGAGCTACGGCTTGCACGCGTGCAACGGCATTCTTTTCAACCACGAAAGCCCGCGCCGTGGTGAGACGTTCGTGACGCGGAAAATCACGCGTGCGGCGGCCGCGATCAAGCAGGGACTGCAAAAGGAGCTGTTCCTCGGCAACCTCAACGCCAAGCGCGATTGGGGCTACGCGCCTGAGTACGTGGAAGGAATGTGGCGCATGCTGCAACAAGATACGGGTGACGATTACGTCCTGGCCACTAACGAGACGCATACCGTGCGCGAATTTTGCGAGGCGGCGTTCGCGCACGTCGATCTTGATTGGAAGGAGTTTGTGCGGCATGACGCGCGCTACGAGCGGCCAGCCGAGGTGGACTTGCTCATGGGCAACCCCGCCAGGGCCGAACGAATTCTCGGCTGGAACGCGACCACGCGCTTCGCCGATCTCGTCCGCATCATGGTGGATGCGGACATGCAATTGCTCTCACGCAAAACGGCGCAAGAACACCTCGGCGATCAGCCGTAGCAGGCGAGCGAGGCGACTCGCCTGCACCAGGCAAACCGCTGGGCGCACCTTGAGCGAGCTACTTCGTACGGACGTTCCGCTGCTCGAACTCCGCCCCGGTTTTTGCCCGGACATCATCAAGCGTCGCGCCGGGCTGTAGCTCGATCAAAACGAGGCCTCCGCCCTCTTTGACTTCAAAAACCGCCAGGTCAGTGATGATGAGATCGACCACGCCTTTGCCGGTGATCGGCAGCGTGCATCGCTTCAGAATCTTCGGCTTGCCATCGCGCGAGGTGTGTTCCATCACGACGACGACTCGTTTCACGCCCGCAACCAAATCCATCGCGCCGCCGGGGCCTTTCACCATTTTGCCGGGGATCATCCAGTTGGCCAGGTCGCCATTATCAGCGACTTCAAATGCGCCGAGAATGGCAAGATCGATGTGGCCGCCGCGGATCATGGCGAAAGAATCGGCGCTCGAGAAGAAAGCCGAGCCAGGCATGGTGGTGATGGTCTGTTTGCCGGCGTTGATCAGATCAGGGTCTTCTTCGCCCGCTTTGGGGAATGGGCCGATGCCGAGAAGCCCGTTCTCGGATTGCAGCGTCACGTTCATTCCCTCGGGAATGTAGTTGGCGACGAGCGTGGGAATACCGATGCCCAGGTTGACGTAATAACCTTCGCGCAACTCCTGCGCGGCGCGCCTGGCCAGCAGATCGCGCACACTCGAGCCGGCTTTGGCGACCGTGGCGCCCTGCACCGTGCGGAACTCGATCCGCTTCTCGTACTTTTCGCCTTGGATAATCCGATCGACGAAAATGCCTGGTGTGTGAATAGAATCGGGATCGAGCTCGCCGATTTCCACCAGTTGCTCCACTTCCGCGACGCAAACTTTCCCGCAGGTGGCGATCATCGGGTTAAAGTTCCGCGAAGTTTCCCGGTAGATGAGGTTACCCGATTTGTCTCCTTTCCACGCTTTCACGATGGAGACTTCCGCTTTGATGCCGGCCTCGAGCACGTACTCCAATTCGGCAAAACGTTTCGTTTCCTTGTCTTTCGTGAGCAGCGTGCCGAAGCCGGTGCGCGTGTAAAAACCGGGAATACCCGCACCGCCGGCGCGCAGGCGCTCCGCCAGCGTGCCTTGCGGAATCAGCTCCAGTTCCAGCTCGCCGCTGAGTACCTGACGTTCGAACTCCTTGTTCTCGCCTACGTAGGACGCCATCACTTTTTTTACCTGTCGCCCCTGGAGCAGTACGCCCATGCCAAAGTCGTCCACGCCAGCGTTGTTGCCGACGATGGTGAGCCCTTTCACACCGCTGTCGCGCAAGGCCGCGATAAGGTTTTCAGGAATGCCGCAGAGGCCGAACCCGCCGGCGGCGACGGTCATATTATCGTGAAGCAAGCCATTCAGTGCTGCTGCGGCATTTGGGAAAACTTTGCTCATGCAAAGGAATATCTAGCCAAAGATTCACATGGAGGAAACATGGATTCGCAACGCACGGATATCGTACCGTGATTCGAACACGCGGAGGCTTACAGCGCGATACCGGAACGGGCGGACTTCCACCGCCGGTTTCGCAGTGTCCGGGTGGAAGCAGTTGTTGAAGGTGTCGGGCCAGAGGACCACATCGGGGAGCGCACGCGACTCGCGTGCTGGCGAAGGCGACTCGCCTTCGCGAACTTTCTCCGATGTTTCGGCGGGGTCGCCGAAACCAGCACGCGAGGTCGCGTGCGCTCCCCGGAGCGTGGCGTCCGCCGCATTACGAAGGAACGGAAACACCGGATGTTTCTCAACCCGATAATGGAGCAATCGGAGTACTGAAAACGAATTTGGGGAAACATGCTGAATCAGATCGCTTCATCCTGGTGTTCCCTTGCATATTCTTGCCATCCGAGCGCCTCTTCCTCGCTGCTGGATTTGCGGCGATGATCAACGCGCCACGTTTGCTCTGCCATCGGAACGCGGCATAATGACCGGCTCGCATTTTTGCAAACGGCTGGGTAGCTCAGTTGGCAGAGCAGAGGACTGAAAATCCTCGTGTCGGCGGTTCGATTCCGCCCCCAGCCACTCCCCTTTTTCTCTCGTGGAAATTGGCGTTTTACCCTCTCAAAATCGCGTTGGCTCAAAACCGCCGAAAACGCAAGAAAACGCAGGTTTGAGAAAGAAATCTGTCATGCAGCGTCATGCATGACGCCTGGTTGTCATGCACTGTTTTCGGCGTTGGCCGTTGCCGCGCTCAGGATGGCCGCTAAACGCGGTTGTGGTGGTCTGGCAGTGTGACGAGACCCGACAGGCCATTGCGAAGGGATGGTGAGGCGCGTACCGGACATTATTTTCAACGCCGGGTGTCAGACGCGCGTTTTCCGCCGTTGCAATTCGGAGGCGAGCCTGTCAAGACTTACCATGTGAAGGTGTATTTCGCTCTTACCGTCTCAGCCGCTGTACTGTGCTTCGGAGGCGGCTGTGCAAGCGTTCCGAAGGCGAGTTCCACCGAGGACTTACAAGCCAAGACGTTCCAAACGAAGCCAGGCGTCGCAAACTTGTACGTGTATCGGGAACCGGGGCTGCTGCTCGGAGCTGCTGTAGGATGGGATGTCAATTTAGATGGGCGAACGCTCGGGCTGCTCACGATTGGAACTTACATCTTCTCCGAGGTGCAGCCGGGGCAGCATACGCTGTCTCGCTTGCAGACCGTTAAGCCGATCCGCTTAGAAGCAGGTCGCAACTACTTCTTTCGGCTTGCACCATCCCTTGCTGCGTCAGAAACAAAATTCGTCGAGGTACCCGAAACAAAGGGTCGTACGGCGGTGACCAAATTGTCGCGGGTCGTTACGCTGTACTAACGTTCGAGTGTGGACGGTTCGCCTCTCAGAGACCTTTGAGGCGCACCCGTGCGAACTTGGCCGGCGGTTTGCGGCCTAGCAGATACCGTGCGGCATCGTAGCAATGATCGTCTGCCGAGCTATCCACATCTTCGGGATTGCTGCGGCTGTAGGGCAGCGCGGGAAGGGTGCGAATCGTGTTTTTGCACGTGCGAAAAACAATCAATCCGGGGAAACCATCGCTGCGCAATGCAAGGCGGGAGTGAATCGCGTTTTTGCCCGCAATCCGGGAACCGACACCTTTTTCACTTGGTCGCCAGCGGCAGCCGAGCGCGTTCATTACATTGGCGCGTCCGCCGCCCATGCCGGTGTCCGCGAAGCTTGCCGAATCGATGATGCCGTCCAGCGGCTCATCATCGTAAAGCGAGTCGATGGCGAGCACCGCTTGCGCCATTACCTGAGCCGTCATCCCGGCGCGATAAAGCTCGTTCACGATGAAAATGCGGTCGTGGATTTCATCGTGCAGCGCCCAGAGCACGCACGCGGGGCTGGCCCAACCATCATCAGCGCCGCGCCACATTTCTAATCCGTCCGGAATGGGAAACGGTTGGCAGGTGTGCAACTTAAAATTCCACTCTGAAAAGACCGCACCCGCGTACACATCCCACCGGCCTTCTGCCAACGTTTTGCGGTCTGCTTCGGCTAACGCTTCCAAGCCGCGCGCATAGTCCGTTTGGGCGAGGAATGGGTTGTCTTTCAGCCGAGCCGGAATGAAGACGCGGCGGTAATTCGTGATCGGATCACGGCGCTCGCTGGCGCTGCCGTCATCAGGGATGTTCCAGCGTTGTTTCACCCAGTTGTGGCCGGGCCCGCCGGGATTACATGTCGCGCGGACTTCGTGCCGCAGTCCACTTCCTTCGGGTGAACGCAACCGTGAGAGCAGGTAAAGATAGGCGCTGTTCACCGGCTCCCCGTTCGCATCAGTTCCGTCGCCCGGCCATTGCGTCAGCTCATCCCAACACAGGGAACTGAACTGCCGTCCCTGATAGTTGTACTTGTCCTCGTCAGCATCGAGATAGCCGAACTCCACGAGCGCGCCGGATGGAAACGTCCATGTCTTTTCGGCTTTGGAGTAGGTCGCGCCGAGCGGCAGGTACAGCTCGTGTGAACGGCCAATCAAATCGCGCAGCATCGGGAACGTCTTGCGGACGATCAGCGCGCGATGCAGCGGGTTTTGCACTTGGCTGAGCGCCGCCATGAGCAGCGAATCGGATTTGCCGCTCCCGGCGGAACCTCCGTACAAAACTTCACGCGCGGGACAGCTCAGGAACTCCGCCTGTTTCGGAGTCGGTTTCCAGATTACCCGTTCATTCATCTCCGGTGGATTTCTGCGGCAGGAACACAATGCCGCCGGCCACAGCTACTTCACTGCGTTCGCGGTACACCTGCGGCCTGTGACAGCGGAGCAGCCATGTGATTAACTGCGCATCTCCCTCTTTTGCTTTGCGAAAAGCAGTCGCTTCCAGCTCGTCTAACGAGGCGTCGATTGCCTCTTGCCACGCATCCCGGAACTCCGTGTCCTCTGCTTTGTGCCGGTAGGCTGTCTGCCGGGATACGCGGGCAGCTTTGCATGCTGACTGCACGTTCGGCGCTAGTCGCAGGGCAGCGAGGAAGCGGCGCTGCCACTGCGCTAGCCGCGCGCGCGTTCTGTCACTCTGCGCGACAAGTTGTTTGCTCACGACTCGTTAGGTGCGTGCTGCTCGTTGAGAACTTACCCACCTTGCGGCATCGGCGGCTGCTTTCGCTTTTTTGTGCGCTTCCTCGGCACTGCGGCGCTGTTTTTCGAGGCGCTCCACATCTTGCTGATGCCAATCCCGAAGGATGCCGCCAGCACGATCGACTATGACTTTTAGGTCTGGCCGGTGCTTCGCTACTTGGGCAAGCTCAGTCAAGTTGCCTTTGCCTGCCCACGGAAATTCTACCGGCGTTGCGCCTTCCCGTGTGTAGAACTTCACAGTGTCGCTGTCGTGCGTACGCTCGAACTCGCCGCGCGCACTAAGATCCGTCCCGCGGTACGGGTTGTTTTGATGCTCCGTTTGAGTGTAATTGAGCTTCCGCAGCTTCTCCCTTTTTGCGGCTGCTTCCTTCAATTCGTTGAGGTAGGTGAAACTCACTCCGCCCTCTTTTGCGACGCGCTCAAGATGTTGCGCGAGCTGCGGGTTTTCGCGGCGCACTATGGCTTGGCTTTGCAAATCACGTGGCTCAACGAACGGATTTTTAACCGGCTCGCCGGTGATAGGGTCGCGCGGCAACTCTGGCAGCGCCGGTTCCGGTGCTGGTCGCTCTTGCGTGGCCGAAGGAATGAACGGCAGCAGCGGCTTCAACGCTTGCTCTGCTAACTCCTCGCGCGTCCAGGATGTTTTGCCTTTGCCTTCAACGAACGCTTCGTGCGCGGCTTTCGCTAGCGCACCCAGTGCAAGTTTCCCGTAATCGTCCAACGCATAACCCCGGTGATAATCGCTCGCTTTTTCCAACATGCCCACGCCATGCTCAACGAAGTTATCGCGCACCGTTGGTTGTAAGTGATCATTCATATCTCGTTAGCTTCCTTCTCTGCGGCAGGTTGAGTTTGCGCCAGCGGGTCGCCGCCCGTCCCACCCGGCGCTTAGAGGAAAAATTGATGTTCCGGCTGCCGGCCGCAGAGAACTGCCATAATGCCGCTGCCAACTCGCGTTTTCCGAGAGCTGCCGAAAACGCTGGCCAACTGCCACTGTCAAACCCCTACGGGGATTTTGACAGTTGGCGTGTGGCTTGGTGCCAAAATCAATTCTGACATCTTTTGGCAGTAATTGGCAGTAGCGCGTCATTTCCGCTCCCATTTGCCCTCTGCGCGCTGCACCGCGCCGCCGCGTTTCTTAACCTCGCGGAGTCGGCGGAAAAACGTTCTCTCCGACAGGCCAAGTTCACTCTCGGCTGCGTTCTGCCACTCGACCGAGGTCATCGGTTCATCTAGCAGATCGAGCAGATCATCGGCAGCGTACTCTTGCCGCCGTCCAGCGGCTTTTTTCAGCCGCTCCGGGTCTAACGAATCGTCTAGCCGCATGACGGGGAATTCCCACTTCACAACGAACGGCTCGATGGGCGGGTGATTGCGCAGCACGGCATCAACCGTGAAGGCGTTGTCATGCTCGTGGCGCGTGAAGGTGAGGATCGTGTCTGGGTCGCGGGCGAAAACGCCGCTGCCCCCAATTCGATCAATCGATTCTTTGGCAGCCTGGTTGCCTTTGGAATAATGCGCGCCGAAGGCGACGGCAGCGTCAGCGTGAACGGCGAGCTTTTCTACTTCGTTGAGCAGGGAAGCTATGTCACCGGCTTTGTTCTCATCCCGGCCACCTAACAACTTGTAGATCGGGTCGAGCACTAACAGGTCGTAGTCGCCCGCATGGATGCGTCCGAGCAGCAGCGGCAATAACTTCGACAAATCGGCGGCGAACCCGCGCAAATTCCACACGTCGAGATTGCCTTTGAGTGATTCGAGTGTGATCGCACGCGCTTGGCAGACACTCTCGATCCGCCGCGCAAAAAACGCGGGCTGGATTTCGAGATTCAGGAACAGCACGCGTCCCTTTCGAGTTGGCCGGCCCAGAAAATCCGCGCCAGCGGCGACGCTGACGGCGAGGTTGGTCAGCGTCCACGTCTTGAACGATTTTGAAGCGCCGCCGAAGACCAGCTTACCGTCTTTGTGCAGCAGCCCCTCAACCAGATCGGCGGGAACTTCTGTTTCCCGCTCAACCAGCGCACAGGCATCGATGATCGGCGGGAATTCGCCAGCGGAAACCATGCTTCAGCGGCACAGTCATTCCGCCTTGCACGATTGAGTCTGAGTTGATCACAAAACGTTTCCCTTTCTTTTGGTTGAACTGATTGAGCTGGATTCCGAATCCGATCCGCTCTGCCTGCTTTTGCCCGCTCCCTTGCACCGCAAGGCGCGACAAACAGGTTCAGTCCCCACCGGGAACGCCGTGACTCCACGACAGCTACCTCTAAAACCGCGCCACCGGCGCTGGTTCGTAAAGTAACTTAGCTCCTACAAAGGCACGATTTTTGCAGCCGTCAAACGAAAGTTCGCTGCTGGAAATGAATTGTTAGGAAAGATGATTAAGCCGACGTTGAAATCAACGTAAGGTTCACTTATGCAACGTATTACGTTCGTCAAGTTGCTTCATGATTCCTCAAAGTGAGTATATGAAGCCATAGTCGCGCTCATCGTCTTCGGTGTTTGAAAGTATCTCGCCCGGAATGGTCTTGAGCACTTCGCAGGCGGCAAAGTAGTCCTTGTCCGGGATGTACCTGTCCTCCATGGCAAGCGCGGCATCGGTGATGGTCTGCGCCATCATGCGTTTGCTGCGCTCGGAAATCTTCCATTGACCGTTGTCCACGGTGCCTGACGTGCCGTCAAAGAACCTGACAGCAATCATAACGGTTCACCTACTTAGCGCGACTATCTTCCGGTCGGAAGTAGCAACCGGCCTGATGTTCCAGTACTCGCGAGCCGCGCGTGCATCGACAATCTCAAAGTAGTGCTTCATCACCATCGCGGCGGAGTTGCCCATTTCGAGCGCGACTTGCCCGGCGTTTTTCACCATCTCCATGCGATAGCTGCCAAAGCTATGCCGCAGTGCGTTCCGCTTCCACTTGACACCCGACGCGGCGGACACCTTCGCCATGCGCTTGCGTGGGTCAGCATTGAAGATTGTCCCCGTTCTGCCGCGATAAGGCGTGAGCCACTCCAGCAGGTTCTCCGACAAATCGATTTTGCGTTTCCGCCCGGTTTTGGCGACGATGGCCGGAACGAGCAGGTATCCTTGACTCCAGTTGATCGATTCCCAGACCAAACCTTTGTGCAACTCTTCACGACGCACGCCGCCGAAGGCGATTAGCGCGACGTAGGGCAAGAAATCCTCGTCAGCGTGCGCGAGCAGGCGTGCCATTTCCGCAGGCGTGTAAATCGGCACGTCACGTTCCTTGACCTTGTAGGTGTCAAGGCCGTCGGCTGCCGTCTCCTCATCCCGGCGCAACCAGCCGCTCTTTTTCGCGAAGTTGAACAGCACGACGATCATGCGACGGTGGTTGTTCAGCGCGACGTGTGAGACTTCCAGTGCGTTGAGATAGTCGCGCAAATCGTCAGTGACGATGCTGGCAATGTTGCACTCGAAATGCGCAGCGAAGCGCCCCAGGATTGTGCGAATGTCTTTGAGATAGAGCGCGCTCATTCCTGCTTTGGCTTTGGCCTCTGCGAACTTGGCGACGGCGGTCGCAACCGGCATGTCCGGCAACCCGGTTTCCTTATGTTTCTTGAAGAAGCGGGCGGCTTCAACGATTCCCGCGTGGCCAAGAATATCGTAAGCGCGGGCGAACTCGGCAGCGACAGAGTGAAGCGGAATCCCTGTGCGCTGAATGACACGCTCAGCCTCAACGTAAATCTGCTTTTCGCGCCCGCTCAGCTTCAATGCTTCCATGTCACCGTGCGCCAGTTGCAGCGCGATGTTGTTAGCCTCTCGCTTGGCTTCATCAGCATCAGCAAAGTTGCGCCGGACACGCCCCGTGCCGCCGATATAGCTGACGCAGTAATTCGTCGTCTCCCGGTTTTTTACTTCGTAAATTTTGACGCTGACGTAGCCTTTTTTGACGGTCATCGGGAACTCAGGCTGAGCCGTCGGCGGTGTGACATTTCGCTTCATTTCGCCATCTTGCATGTCATGCATCCGTCATGCAAGCACTGTTTTTCCGGCTGTTTCCCTCGTAAGAAACGTGGACTGAAAATCCTCGTGTCGGCGGTTCGATTCCGCCCCCAGCCATTGTACTGCCACAGCGCCGCCGAGGGCGGCCTGAGGTGTGCGCCACGACTACTCGGTGCGCAAGGCGACGAGCGGGTTCACCCGAGTGGCGCGATGCGCCGGGACGAAACAGGCAACCAACGCCGCTGTCCCCAGCATGACAGTTGCGGCAAGAAGCGCTGGCAAATCTGTTGGGCTCACTTGATACAGGATTTGCGCAAGCACGCGGCCCGCCGCGAGCGAGAGAAGCAAGCCGACACTTACGGCGAGCGCGGTTTGCAGCGCGCCCTGCCGCATGATCAGTGCAAACACATCGCGCCGGTGCGCACCGAGCGCCATGCGGATTCCGATTTCGCGGGTACGGCACGCGACTGCATACGCTTTGACACCGTAAACGCCCACCAGCGCCAGCAGCAGCGCAATGGCCCCGAACGCGCCAAAAAGTACCGCGCCAAGTTTCACAATCCAGAGGCCGACGCTCTTGTTCAGCTGGTCAACAAACGGTGCCATCTCAAGTACGGGCAGATCCGGATCAATACTGCGCAGCATTTGGCGCAACGTCGGAATCATGGCCGCCACCGTAGCGCGTTTCGTCGAGTCGATGCGGACGTGCAGGAAAATGTCGCCCGAATAACCTTGCGCCAGTGGCACAAAGAGCCGCTGGTTGACAGTGTCATTCTGCACGTCGTGGCGGTGTTGATTCACAATGCCGACGATCTGCATGTCGTTAGGCGCCTCGCCATGCGCTTCGGTGAAGCGGATGTGCTGGCCGACCGCATCTTTGTTCGGAAAAAGTTTTTGCGCGAGCGCATCGTCGATGATGGCGACACGCGATCCATCTTTGCGCTCAGCTTCGGCCTGGGTGAAATCGCGGCCACGGAGCAGATGCACACCGATGGCATTGAAATAGCCCGGCGTGATGGCGGTGTAAAGCGCGGAGGCGCCAAGGTCGGGTGCTTTCGGATCGGTTGAGAGTGTGTCGCCGGCCCGCATCACGCGACGAGTGTTTGTCGAGTTGCCGTAGGGCAACATGGTACCCGCGCCGACAGCACGGACGCCGGGCAGCTCACGCGCGCGCTGCACCATCGCAAATATAAGTTGGCGGGCCTGCTCCGGTGTCTTTTTTACCAGGCTGAAATCGACCTCGGTGACAAGGTCGCCCGCCGGCTGGAACCCAGGATTCAAACCAGCGGCTTTGAGCGCGCCGCGAAAAAACAACCCCGCGCTGAAGAGCAGCATGAGCGAGAGCGCGATCTGCGCCATGACTGAGACATGACGCGGCGCAAAAAAGCGGCTGAGTTTGCCGGCGCGCGCGGGCTCGCCAATCTGCTGCTTCAAGTCGTTCACGAGATCGGCCCTGGTTGATTTAAGCGCAGGGCCGAGGCCGAACAGAAGTGTGGCGGCGAGACAAAACAGGAAGGTGACGAAAAGAACAATCCCGCTTGGGCGAAGATCGAGTACGAAGGAGGCGTTCATCGAGGTAAACAGACGGGTGAGCGATTGAAGCAGCAGACTATTGCACCAGACGCTCAGGACGAGACCGAGCGCGCCACCGCAAAGCGCAAGGAGCAGGCTCTCGCAGAGCAATTGCCGCACGATGCGCCACCGCGATGCGCCGACGGCCAGCCGCAATGCGATTTCCTTGGCGCGGGCGGTGCCGCGAGCGAGCAACATGTTCGCCAAGTTCAAGCTTGCGATCAGCAGCACCGCACCGGTCATGGCCAGAAGCAATGTGCCAATGGAAGTGATCGGGCCATCATCCTCCGGGGAAGTGCTCAGGCTGAACCGCGACGGTTTTTGAATCTGCAGCTCGCGCGCGAACTCGGCGTCGCCAGGCTGCATGGCGTTGAATCGTTTCGATAGTACGGGCAACCGCGCTTTCGCCGTTGCGATCGTCAGGCCCGGTCGCAAGCGCGCGATGAGATTGAGTGCGTAACTTTTCGGCTGCGCGAGATCGTGCACATCCTCGGTATCGCCGAAGGCGGAGCCGAGCTGCGAATAAATCCCGAGCGGCAGCCAGACGTCCGGCGCGATCAGCGCGCTGACTCCGCTGAATCGTTCCGGCGCGATCCCGATGACAGTGTACGATTGCCCATTGATGCGAAGCTTGCTGCCGACGAAATCCTCGCGTCCGCCCATCCGTTTCCAGAAACTGTAGCTGGCAACGACTACGGGAATGTTCGCGTTTGGGCGGCATTCATCGGCATTGTAAAATCGCCCGCGAAATGGCCGCACGCCCATCAACGAAAAGAAGTTCTCCGACGTGAGAAAAGTGATGCTGCGGTGTAGATCATGGTCGCTGCCGATGCCGGCGACAGCGAACGCAAATGCCGTCAGATCAGCGAAAACGTCGCCGCTGTTTTCGCGCAGCTCGCTGAACTCTGCGTGGGAAAACTGGCGGTAATCATGGTTGGCGTTTTGACGCGAAGTGAAAACGTTCACCACTTCATGCGGCCGCAGCGGAACGATCGGGCGCAGTACCACGCCATTGATGAGGGCGAAAATGGCAGAGTTTACCCCGATGGCCAGCGCGAGGGTGAGTACAGCGACGGCAGTGAAGCCGGGTGCTTTGCTCAATTGACGAAGAGCAAACCTGAAATCCTGAATCATAAGATTGCAGGTGAGATGCGGGGCAAGGGCGGTTTGGATTCAGCTATTTTCCGAGAAGCCATCTCATAAATGGTAGGGGCGGATCGCTGAGCCGTCCGTCGGCGCATTGCACGCGGCGGCGCGCCCGGCGGTCGCGCCCTACCACATCGCCTATCGCATTTACGAGATGGCTTCTAGATACCGGGCGCGGTGAGGGCGTACGCCTGGCCACACTCTTCGTCGGCGAGAGGCTTGCGCCACGGCCGGGACCCGGCGCATTGTTGGCGACATGCGACGACCGGTCTCAATGCGCGCGGGCCAAACGGAGTTCGTGAAAGTGAACGCCGCCGGCTGGGAATGGCGCGACATCTACCAATGGCTCCTCAGTCTGCGCTGGCCCAGCTTCGCTGCATTTGTCGCCGCCGTTTACATCGCGCTCAACCTGATTTTCGCCCTGTTTTATCTGCTCAACACGGCGTCCATCGCCGGCATGCGGCCGGATTCGTTCACAGACGCTTTTTTCTTCAGCGTCCAAACACTTGCGACCGTCGGCTACGGCCATCTCTACCCGCAGACACTCTACGGCCACATCGTCACCACGGTCGAAATCATGAGCGGGATGTTTCTGCTCGCGGTAATGACCGGGCTGATCTTTGTGCGCTTTTCCAGGCCGGCCGCGCGCATCGTTTTCAGTAACGTCATCGTGATCGCGCCATTCAATGGCAAGCCTACTTTGATGCTGCGCGTCGGTAACCTGCGCCAGCAAAGCATGGTCGAAGTGGAATTCCGCGTCATGTACAGCCGCGATGAACCCATCGTCGAAGGCGACAATTTCCGTCATTTTTATCCACTGAAGCTCGCCTTCGAGCGGATTCCGGCGTGGCCCGCCGCGCTGACGTTGCGCCACACCATCGATGAACACAGTCCGCTCTTCGGGCAAACGCTCGAGTCACTAGCGCAGCAGCGCGCGATCTTTATCGCCTCGGTCGTGGGCATTGATCCGGTGATCGCAGCCTCAGTGCAGATGCAGCGCAGTTATGCCGCCGAACACCTGCGCTTCGATGAGCGTTTCGTTGAGATTTACAGCGAATCGAGCAATGGCATTTTGACCGTCGATTACGGCCGGTTGCATGACACCGAGCCGTTCGCGTCTACTTCCACATGAATGATCCACTTGATTTCAGCGGCAAGGTTGTGCTCGTCACCGGCAGCTCGCGCGCGATTGGCGCGGAGACGATAAAAGCGTTCGGCGCGCGTGGTGCGAATTGCGTCGTGAACTACGTCGCCGATCCGCAAAATCAAAATAAAGCCGACGCTGAAAACGTTGCGCGCGATTTGCGCGACCCGCTGATCATTCAATGTGACGTCACAAATCCGGGCGAAGTGGAAACGATGATGAAGCAAATCGCGGAGCGTTTCGGCGGGCTCGATATTCTCATCAACAATTCCGGCATCATTCGCGATCGCACCATGAAGAAGATGACGCTGGAGGAATTCGAAAGCGTCGTGCGCGTCAATCTCGCCGGCACTTTTACCGTCACTAAGTACGCGGCGGGCATTCTCCGGAACGGCGGCCGTGTCATCAATCTCTCCAGCGTGAGTGGGCAAATGGGATTATTCGGCCAGGCGAACTACTCGTCGAGCAAGGCCGCCATTATCGCCCTGACAAAGGTGAGCGCGCGCGAGCTGGCGCGGCAAAACATCACCGTGAACGCAATCGCGCCCGGCTTCATCGATGTCGGCATGAGCAAAGGCATGCCGGATGAAGTCACGGAAAACTTCAAGAAGCAGATTCCGCTCGGGCGGCTGGGCAATGTTTCTGAGATTGTGAACGCGGCTCTGTTTCTCGCCTCGCCCATGGCGAGCTACATTACCGGCCACGTGTTGAATGTGAATGGCGGCTATTACATGGGGTAATGTTGGGAGCGCCCCCGGCGGCATCCCAAGCGAAGCGATCGCGGATTTTGAGCAATTACTGACGAACGAGATGTTAACGAGCTCGACGAGGAACGCGCCCGCATTTCAGCGTTTAGTACGAGCCGTATGAGTACGTCTTCCATCAAGCTTGTACTTGCGGATGTCGATGGAACGCTGGTCACGCGTGAAAAAATCCTGACGGAACGAGCGCGCAGCGCCGTTGCGCGATTACGCCAGCAGCACATCCTTTTCGCGATCACCAGCGGCCGTCCGCCACGTGGCATGGAGATGTTGATCGAGCCGCTCGCGCTAACGACGCCCGTCGCCGCATTCAACGGTGGAATGTTCGTTCGGCCTGATCTGTCGGTCATCGAGCAACATGTACTCTCGATGGAAATCGTCTCACCGGTGATGGAAATGCTCGCGCACTATCAACTCGATGTCTGGCTTTACCGCGGCACGGAATGGCTCGTGCGTGACCTCCATGCGCCGCATGTCGCGCGCGAAGAATGGACGGTGAAGTTTGCGCCCACGCTGGTGAACAATTTCGCCGGCGTTTGGGATAACATCGTGAAAATCGTCGGCGTGAGCGATGATCTGCCCGCGGTAGCAGCTTGTGAGACAGCCGTGCAGACACATTTCGCCGGCGACATTCATACGAAACAATCGACGCCGGAACGCGTTCCGCTTGTCTCCGCCGCGCGTTCCCAGCCGTACTATCTCGATGTGACGCATCCGCTCGCCAACAAAGGCGAAGTCGTACTCGCACTCTCGCGCATGCTAAACGTAACCCCGGGAGAGATCGCCACCATTGGAGACATGCCGAATGATGTACTCATGTTTCAGAAAAGTGCACTCAGTATCGCGATGGGACAGGCGAACGACGACGTAAAACGTGCGGCCACTTTCGTCACCAGCTCGTCCGAAGACGAAGGCTTCGCCAACGCCATTGAGAAATTCGTCCTGAACTATTCTTCCCCGTCGAAGTAATCGAGCGGCTCGGATCTAATGAGCCTCCGTTCCGGGGAGCGCACGATCCATTTGTTGCTGTCCGGATAATGGCACGATTCGCCGATCGGATTGTCTGCGACAACAAACAGTCGGAGATCATCGTTACTCTCGTTAATCAACTGGTGCGCTGCACCCGGTGGATAAATAAAAGCATCCCCGGCGTTGATTTGATGCCGGCCCTGCGCGTCGCGCGAAATTCCGTTTCCGGAGAGCACGTAGTAAAACTCCCATTGCGCGCTATGGCTGTGGTACGGGTAAGCGATCTTGCCCGGTGGAATGCGCATGATCTCGACATCGAACGGATGTCGCTTCATTAGATCGGTCGAAAGCGGGTCGCGCCCGAGCGCTTCGGAGATCTGCCTGCCGAATCCGGCGAATTTTCCCTTTGGCGACGACCAGGCGAACTCCTCGATCTGGTCGGCGTTGACTTTGCGCATAGGCGGTTAGCCAGATCTCGTTAGCTAATCGCGTCCCCAGATCATCGCCACGGACGTCGTGAGACTGCCGCCCATGTTGAAGGTGAGGAATTTCTTCGCGCCTTCGATCTGCCGCGCACCGGCTTGATTGGTCAGGTGCAAATACGCTTCTTGCACCTGCCGCACGCCGGTCGCGCCGACCGGATGACCGTCGCCAATTAATCCGCCGCCGGTGTTTACCGGGATTTCGAAATCGAATTTGCCGCTCACCTTCTCGTTGCGAACCTGCGGGAGCGCGGTCGCGCCGCTCATCGCCAGCTCGAAGCCTTTGCCCTTTTCAGCGAGGCCCAGAATTTCGTACGCGACGATCTCAGTTATTGAAAAACAGTCGTGCACTTCGACGCCGTTCATGTCGCGCGGCGTAAGCCCATTCGTCATCTTGAATGCTTTCTCGGCCGCTTTTCGCGCGGTCGAAAATGTCGGCGCGTCCTTTTTCTCGAGCGCGAGGTAGTCCGTCGTGCTGCCAAAACCGAGCATGCGCGGATACTTCGATTTATCGAGTCCGTGCTTGTTCATGAACTTTTCAGACACGAGCACAATCGCAGCGCCGCCATCGGTAATTTGTGAGCAATCGGAGACTTTCAGGGGCGGCGCGACGCTCGGATTTTTGTCCGAGACTTGCGACGCGCAATCGTAGGTCAGGTCGGCATCGCGCATTTGCGCCAGTGGATTGAGGCGCGCGTGCGCGTAATTTTTGTACGCCACCCACGCGAGCTCGTTTTGGCTCGCGCCGTACTTCTCGATGTAAATTTGCGCGATGCGGCCAAACAATTTCGGGAACATGAAATCGCCGTATTCCGGCTTTTCGATGTGATAATCGGCGGCCGCGCCGAGCACGTCGGAGCCGTCTAGTGACGACATGGTTTTCTGCTGTTCGGCGCCGACGACAAGCACCGCGTTGTGCAACCCGCCCATGATCCATTGCGAGCCGAGTAGAACCGATAGCGAGCCGGATGCGCACGCAGCTTCGGTGTGCATCGTCGGAATCCCGTGCAGTTTCGGATCGATTTCTGGAATGAACGCGCCAAGATGCAATTGTTTCGTGAATCCCGCGCCGTTGAAATTCCCGACGGCCGCGGCTTCGATTTCGGCCGCGTCAACTTTCGAATCCGCAAGCGCCTTTTGCCCAGCTTCAATAATGAGATGCCGCAGCGCTTTGCCTTCCTTTTTAATGTTGCGCTTAAAATCCGTGCGCCCGCCGCCAATGATGTAAACAGGTTCCATGATTCGTTAGCTTCTGCGTCTTCTTTCTGTTATCCCGAGCCGCGCAGATAATGCCTGTCCGGCTCGGACCGCGCGACCTCACGATAACTCGCACCGTCCCGGTAAATCGAACTGCGCAAGCCGCGTGACAAATGTGCTATTGAAGAACCGCTCCCGCAAGTAGGCCGGCAATCTTTCGCTCCCCTCTAGGATGGCGTTAGCAGGCGGCGCCGTTGGCCTCCTCGGGATCGACGCTGATACCGGCTGACGCACAATCGACCTTCGTTACAAAGTGCTTTTGTAGGATGGGGTTCGGGGTTAAAATGGGAACCGATCATGGACGCTAATTCCTTTGCCGGCAATGGAGCCCGAACGATGACACCGCCACAACCCTACGTCCCCACCGCACGCGAGCAGAAGTTTCTCGAGGGCGTCGAAGAAGGCCGCTATGACCGCGGGATTATCAGCGGACTAGGCCCCTTCTTCCACGAGAAAGCGCCGGCGGACATGCTCAACTTCTACTCCAAGGACGAGGTGGCACGCCTGCAAGCGCTCAAGGGCACCGAGCGTGACGTTGAAGCTCGGATGCCCGTGAAGATCACGCGCCATTATTACGAACTGGCCAGGACCAGCGCCGCGATTCAGCGCATCGTCAAGGCGCGCCCCGAGGAGACACTGGATTTGGCTGGCGCGGAGGATCCGGGGTACCAAATGGACTACAGCCCCGTCGAGGGCCTGCTGCACAAGTACGAGATGGGACTCATGTATGTCATCGCGACCTGCTCGGCGCATTGCCGTTTCTGCTATCGCGAGGAATTGATCGCCCGTAAGGAGATCCACCGAAAGGACGGGACCGTCGCGAAAAAGGGTCTCGCGACAATCCCCGAGATCATCCCGTACATCAAGCAGCACAATGCAGCCGTGGCGAAGAACGGCGGCGTGCATCCCGAAAGCGGACGCGAGAAGCTGCGCGAGATCCTGATGTCGGGCGGCGACCCGATGGTGCTGAACAATTCAAAGATCGCGGCCTGGCTCGCCGCGCTGGCCGAAGCCGACGTCGAGTCGATCCGCATCGGCACCAAGGACATGGCGTTCTATCCCCAGCGCTTCGACCGCACCTTCCTGTCGATGCTTGATCGATTCCACGAGACCTACCCGCAGGTCGGCCTCCACATGATGCTGCACTTCGAGCATCCCGACGAGTTCCTCGCCAAGGATGCGGAAGGAAACTACGTCGAGGACGCGCAAGGTTTCAAGCAATGGGTCCCGGCGACGGGCGAAGGGATGCGCGGCCTCGCCTCGCGCGGCTGGCTCACCGTGGAGAACCAGGCGCCGATCATGAGGGGCATCAACGATGACCCGGACGCTCTCCGCATTCTCCAGCGCGAGTTCGTGCGGGCCGGCGGTCATAACCATTACTTCTTTTGCGGACGCGACATCATCGCCTACAAGCAGTTCAACGTTCCGATCGAGACTGCGTGGAATATTCTCAACAACTCGCAAAAGGGACTCTCGGGCGTCGAAACCCACGCGCGCCTTTCCATCACCCATTACAAAGGCAAGACCGAAGTTGCGGCGGTCACGAACGAGGGAATACCCGGACTTAAGGGCAGCGAGAATGGCGTCCTGATCTTCAAGATTCTTCGGAATGCCGGCAGCGCTCCCGACCGCGGCAAGGTCTGCATCGTCGGCCGCAACCCCGAGGCACTCTGGTTCGACGACTACGAGGACCGCGTGCTGTTTGACGAGGCCGGTTTGTATGACTACGCGCGTGTGGCGGCCCCCGGACAAGCACCGCCTCGCGCCAGTCAGTTGGCTGCTGGAGAGGCGCCGAGTATCGGTCCTCTTCAAGCCGCTCTTGCAGGCGCCGAATGATCGACAAGCGGGTCGCGAGCGCGGCCGAAGCTGTCGCGGACGTTTTCGACGGCGCCACTATCATGTTCGGTGGTTTCGGCGAAGCCGGCAGTCCCATCGAGCTCATCCACGCGCTGATCGACCAGGGCGCCACGAATCTGACGATGATCAGCAACAACTGCGGCAGCGGTCAGGTTGGCCTCGCGGCGCTGCTCAAGGCGGGCCGCGTTTCCAAGGTCATCTGTTCGTTTCCGCGCACCGCCAACTCGACCGTCTTCCCCGAGCTCTACCGAAGCGGGCGCACGAAATTGGAATTGGTTCCGCAGGGAACGCTCGCCGAGCGCATCCGCGCCGGCGGAGCTGGAATCCCGGCGTTCTACACCCCGTCCGCGGTGGGAACGCCGCTGGCGGAAGGCAAGGAATGTCGGGAATTCGGCGGCAGGAAGTACCTGCTTGAGCACGGCCTCCGCGCGGACTTCTCGTTCATCAAGGGGCGTGTCGCCGACACCCACGGCAACATACTCTACAACAAAACGGCGCGAAACTTCGGCCCGGTGATGGCGATGGCGGCTAAGGTCACGATCGTCCAGGTCAAAGAGGTCGTGGAGCCGGGCACGCTTGACCCCGAGTCAATCGTCACACCCGGCATCTTCGTTGATCGCATCGTCGCCATCGGGAACCCGGCCCACGAATCGGAACTCGTCGCCGCAGGAGCATCCTACCCATGACGAAGCCGTAGGGCGTTCAAAGTCAAGTTCGCAAAGCTCGCTTCGATGCGCTGAGCGAGGCGACGTTGCGCGTTATCGCGAACAGGTGTCTCCACAATCGTATCAAGCGCCAAGTCGTCCTATCGCAATTGAGAATGTATGCTTTGATTTCTTCGTTGTGCGCCAGCTCTGGGTAGTCCGTCTCAACTAATCGCTTGAGGCGCTCTGGCGAGTCTAGCGGCGCGTCTGCATCTAACACCGAAGCTATTCCCCTGCAGTGAGCGTGAATCTCTGACGTCGCGCCATTCCGGCGATGACGAATGTGCGCCATTTCGTGCTGAATAATTCCTCTAAGAGTCCGCTCGAATCCGTGCTGATAGTCGGCCTTGGATGCAATGTGTAGAAACGCGGGGCATTTAAGCACAAGCCTCAGATGTCCGTGGCTCTCGTCTGAACACATCGTCGCTGAACAAAACTCAGCACGCACTGAAAGGAACAGGGAAAACGACTCGACGTTGCTGCACGCTGTGAGACGCTCAGCATAGCTCGCCGGAAGCTTTAGCCGAACGCCATCGAAGTAGAGCGGCGGCTGAATCCCCCATGCTGTATTCTGCGCCCACGATGCAAGAAACCCGCCTACCAGCGGATGAGCAGCGACGCTTTCCCTGCAGCTCAATTCCATTAGCTCGCGGATTTCGGCGTCTGAGTATGGCGCGAATAGTTCAATCCAGCGCGGGCGTGAGCGACGACTCGACTCGACTAGCTGTTCCGCGATGCTGTCGCCCAGCAGGATCGTCGCCTTAGTGAACTCAGGCTCGTTTGCTTTAAGCGGCACCTCAGTGGTTTTACAATCTGATAACTGAGCAACCTAAGTCTGCATGATGGCGATGGGCATCCTTTTCCGAATCATCGCTGCGTAAACGTCATCGAGAATCTCTTGCTGTTTTGGGGGAACTCCTTCGCGCAATGCAACTTCGACATCCGACCACTCCGTATAGTAAAACTCTGCTGGGCTAATGCTGAAACGGGCTCCCTCGTCCCGCCGTCTGAAATCATACAGCACCCACGTCACCTCGCTATTTTCGAGTTCTGCAACGGGCTTCATCTTCGGGAGCGCGCCAAAGAATTGCTTATCCACAGCGACAAAGAACTTTTTGCCCCAACGCCGGAACACCGGAACTTTCAAGGTCAGTTGGTAGATCAAACGCTTGCGACTGGATAACCAGTCCATGCCTCTTTGCTCGGTAGGAGGAACACCCGTGGCGAGGAATTCGTGAAACATTGGATAGTAGGAGCTACCCGAGACATAAACGGCTTGAACTTCCAAAGCACAGAAATCCACCGGTCTTCCATTGTCTCCAAGCAGGGCAATGATATAGTCCACCTTTCCAGCCTTCTTTCCATTTTCCTTTCGAAGGATGCGGAGCTCAGGACGAACCGCTATTTTTCGACCACTCCCAAACGCAGCGGTAGCTACATCGACAAAAATCTGATTGTTCTGAATAAACCGCACGGGACATACAGGCGTTCCGACATGCGTCTCGCCAAACATGCAAACACCCAACGGGTCGGAGACGGAAACCTTCGTGCATGGTGTTCCCGGCGCTTGAAATGGACACGGTTTCTTCGTGCGTGAAGCGATCGATTCATCGCTTGTATCCTCGACGGAATGCCCAAAGACCTCGGTGATTCTGAAGGCCACGCCGCATATTGTAGTTTCTCAGTCCGAGCGCGAGCGGAAATAGTCGTCGCTGCGAACGCCGTCTGCCGACCGATGTTCGCAGCAAGGAAATTTTCCCTGTTACAGGGTTGACGTCGCAGACACGGCCATTCAGTCTGGCCGGATGGCACGCTCGTCAACAACCTTCCCGCGCAAGTGGGCGTCAGACAAAACGACTGTGATCCGCGTCCCGGTCGGAATGGCAGATGCGCTTCTACACATTGCCCGGCGTTTCGACGAATCAGGCAGTTTTCGCATCCGCGAAGAGCCGGGATGTTTGGTCTTGGAGTTGATACCGACGCGTCGCGTTCGCTACACCGCCGATCGGCCCATCAACGTTGCGAGCGTTCCGCAGCGAAGCCCGTTTCGGTATCCTGGAGGCAAAACTTGGTTTGTCCCATACCTGCGAGACTGGCTCCAAAGTAAGTCGAAGCTGCCGACTCGTTTCATTGAGCCGTTTGCTGGCGGCGCGATTGTCAGTTTAACAGTAGCCTTTGAGCGGCTCGCAAAGCATGTCGTATTCGCTGAATTCGATCCCGGCGTTGCAGCTGTTTGGCGCGTCGTGCTGAACGGCCAAGCAGAGTGGCTCGCGAAGGAGATACTGAATTTTGAACTCTCGTTGCCAAATGTTCGACGGCTCCTCGATGCTTCGCCCGAAAATATACGAGACAAAGCTTTCCAAACAATCCTTCGGAACCGTGTTCAGCGTGGCGGAATTATGGCTGCCGGCGCGGGCTTGGTAAAAGCCGGCGAAAATGGCCGCGGACTAATGTCACGGTGGTATCCGGAGACGCTCGCGCGGCGAATACGCGAGATCAATCATCTTAAAGATCGGCTGACGTTTGTGGAAGGCGACGGTTTCGCGCTTCTCGAAGAACAAAAAGCCGATAAGGACGCCGTTTTCTTCATTGACCCGCCGTATACACTCGCGGCGCGGCGGCTCTACACGAGATGGCAAATCGATCATCCTCGATTGTTCGCCGCTATGCGTGCTTGCAAAGGCGATTTCCTGATGACTTACGACAACACTCCTGAAATCGCGGCGTTAGCCGCCGAGTTCGGGTTTGAGGCAAAGGCGGTGGCAATGAAGAATACGCACCATGCCAAAATGACTGAGCTGCTGATCGGCCGCGATCTCGGATGGTTCAACTTGGGCTCAGTAACCGCGTAAGGTAGCTCCGAAGCAACATGAAAACCAATCTGACGAAGCGCCGCTTTAAAGCTCAGAAGAAAAGTTTGTGCGCGTTATGCAAGCCGCACAAACGTGGTTGGGACGATAGGAAAACGGCCGGCGAACTACGGATCGCCGTGAAGCACGCGCATGAGCTTCGAGAACACGGATTCGTCGGATAGGTTCGTGATCGGGAACCAATCGGGGTCGGGGCTTACTATCGACACTTTGGTCCGAGCTGTTTCGGACGAGGGGAGACGACCATCTAACTCACTTCGGCGCATCCCGGCATTGAATGGTTCAGATGCAGCTATTGCTCGCCAGCGCGCGAGACAGACGGCCTTGAACAGCATTGCCGTCTGCGGCACGCTGCAATCATGAAAGTGCTCAGCGTTTCACCATGACGAAGCCGCCAGTGATCGGGCGAACGCGCGAGGAGATGGCGCAGCGCCTGGCGCAGGACATTCCCGACGGCTCGTATGTGAATCTGGGCATTGGGATTCCGGAGCTGGTCGCCAAGTTCGTGCCGGCGGGCCGCTCGCTAATCTACCACACAGAAAATGGCATGCTCGGCATGGGCCCCCCGCCGAGTCCAAGCGAAGGCGATCCCGAGCTGATCAATGCGGGCAAACAGCGCGTGACGGCGCTGCCGGGCGCCGCCTACTTTCATCACGCGGATAGCTTCGCCATGATCCGCGGCGGCCATCTGGATCTTTGCGTGCTCGGCGCGCTTCAGGTCGCGCAGAACGGCGATCTGGCCAACTGGTCCACGGGCGAGCCCGACGCCATCCCCGCAGTCGGCGGCGCCATGGACCTGGTCGCGGGCGTGAAGTCGATCTTCGTCATAACCCAGCATTGCACTAGGGAAGGCGAGCCGAAGCTCGTGAAAAAATGCACCTTTCCGCTGACGGGATTGGCCGTCGTCAACCGCATCTACACCGATTTCGCCGTGATCGAAGTCACGCCTAACGGATTTCAGCTCGTCGAACTGAGCCCAGGCATCGATTTCGATTTCGTGCAGGAGCGCACCGGTGCGCCTCTGCTTCGAAACTAGACAGGATTTACAGGATTAACCGGATAAAGACAAAGATCCTGCAGTCCTAGTTCCAATCCTGTAAATCTTGTTATCCTCTCTAGAAAGAAGACGAAACACTACCGCCGGCGTAGTTAGGATACACTTGGAACGGATCAAAGCAGTCTAACAATGACCACGCAAACCGACCTCTCGCGCAGCGCCGCCCTCTACGAGCGGGCCCTCAAAGTCCTTCCCGGCGGCGTCAGCCGCAACGCCATCCTGCGGGCGGGGCACCCGACCTACGTCGACTCCGCCAGGGGCTGCCGCGTGACCGACATCGAGGGCGTCACGCGCATCGACTTTTCCAACAACATGGCGTCCCTGATCCACGGCCACGCCTGCCCCGAGATCGTCCAGGCGGTAACGGAGCAGATCACCCGCGGCACCGCGTTCATGGCGGGAACCGAGCTCGAGGTGAACTACGCCGAGCACTTGTGCAGCCGCAATCGCTCGTTCGAGAAGATGCGCTTCATGAACTCGGGCACCGAGGCGATCATGGTCGCGCTGAAGGCGGCCCGTGCATTTACCGGGCGGCCGAAGATCGCCAAGGCCGAGGGCGCCTACCATGGCGTCTACGACTACGCGGAGGTCAGCCAGGGCTCCACGCCAGCGACTTGGGGCGACATCGAGCATCCGCGCAGCGTTCCGCTCGTGTATGGAACACCCGAGCCCGTGCTTGCGGACGTCGTCGTTTTTCCGTTTAACGACGCCGAGCGCACGCTGGCGATCCTGGACGAGCACGCCAGCGACCTCGCGTGCGTATTGATCGATCTAATGCCGCACCGCGTCGGCCTGTGTCCGGCCGATGTCGAGTTCGTTAGGGCGCTGCGCGAGTGGTCCGCGCGCCACGGGGTGCTGTTGGTGTTCGATGAAGTCATCACGTTCAGGGCCGAGCACGCCGGCTTGCAAGCACGCTACGGCGTCACGCCCGACCTGACCGCGCTGGGCAAGATCATCGGCGGTGGATTTCCCATTGGCGCCGTCGCCGGCCGCGCCGAAGTCATGGATGTGCTCAATCCGCAGTCGCCCCGCTACGGGTTCCCGCACTCCGGAACATTCACGGCCAACCCGATCAGCATGACCGCGGGCATGGCGGCGATGCTGAAGTTCGACCCACCCGCGGTGGCGCGCCTGAATGCGCTGACTGATCGGGCCAGGAACGGCATCGAAGACGCGATCCGCGCGATCGGCGCGCCTGCCAGCGTCACCGGGGCGGGCTCGATGTTCCTGGTGCACATGAAGCAGACGCCGCCACGAAATTACCGCGATGCCTACCCGACGCCGGACGAGTCGCGCCGACTCAAGGCATTGCTCGATCACCTCTACAACGAAGGTTGCATCATTATCAGCACGGGCACGTGCGTGTTCTCCACGCCGATGACCGAAGCGGAGATCGACACGCTCGTGGGAGCCTTCAAGTCCGGCTTTGCCAAGCTGGCTTCGATGGGCTGAGCGAACGGAGGTACAGATCGCGTTGCGTTTTGAGAAGGAGTTCGGCTTGCTCGTCGATTTGTCGAACGATCCTGGTCGCAACTAAACTTCAGGGTGCGTAAGTCAGCGCAGCGGGTACACAGAAGCTGGAATATGAGCCGCATTCGCGGCAAAAACACGGGACCGGAGATTTTCGTTAGGCAAATTCTGCATCGCAACGGATACAGATTCAGAGTTCACGATAAGCGATTGCCCGGGAAGCCGGATATCGTTCTGAAACGCAACCGCACGATAATCCTGGTCCATGGCTGCTTTTGGCATCATCACAGCGCGTGCAAACGTGCGACAATTCCTCGAACTAATCGGCAATTTTGGATAAAAAAAATTGCCGGTAATGTCGAACGCGATACTCACCTGCGCCGACAGCTCTCGAGGTTGGGTTGGCGTGTAATTACGTTGTGGCAATGCGAGCTACGGGACGTTAACCGGGTGGAACGCCGTCTCCTCCGCGCGCTGAAGTCGGCCCCGCGGCAGGACAGCGCTAATGGGCCAGGAGATGTTCTAAAAGATGCCGTGCCTGGGCCCGGGCGAACAACGGAGGCAGCGCCTCGCCTATGAGTGAGGCGATTTGCGGCCCAGACGCGTCTCTCGGAAACCGATACGATCGCGGGAATGATTGCAGCAGAGCTGCTTCATAAACACTCAGCGCCCTGTTTTGGACAGGATGCAAAAAACGGCCTTTCGACGGATTTGTGCAATATCGGGTGATGGTCGGAGAAACCTTGTCCCAGGACATTCGGCCATAAATGTCTCGGAAACCGATTTCCTTATTTCGATGGCATTTAAGCTGATTACCTGCGCCCCATGCGGCACGGCTCCCGCCATCATGTGGAACGCTCTCGATCCGTCGCGCTACTTCGGCTGAGTGAGTGGCGCGGAGCTTGTGAAGCCATTTTCGGCTCTTTTGTGGAGAAGGAATGTTGCCGATCGCATCTCGGACCGTTTTTATCTTCGCGTTCCCGCTCGGGAGAATGATAGGGCCCATTCGCGAAGCCAGCAGGATCATTCGTTTGCGCCTTTGTGGAACTCCGAACGTAGCGGCATTTAGCACTCCTGCCACACAGTTGTAGCCGGCGGCGCTGAGCCGGCGCTTGGCTTCGGCTAACCGCCAATTCGTTAGGAGACCCGGAACATTCTCCAACATGATTGTTTTCGGCAGCAGCCCCTCAGCGAGCCTAATGAAATCGAAGATCAGCTTGTTTCGGGGATCTGGAACTGGGGACTCGTTGTTAAGAGTTCGAAGCCGTGAAAATCCCTGGCACGGCGGGCAACCAGCCAATAGTGAGAGCTCGCCTTTCGCCAGCGAGAATTTTTCTAAGATGTCGCTAGCACTGACGGAGCGAACATCTTCAAAGAGGTGAATCTTGGGATAATTCAGCGAGTACGCGGAGCGGGCGATCGGGCATATTTCGATCCCGGCAAGAACCTCGAAGCCGGCATCGAGGAGGCCGCGGGTGAGACCACCGCACCCGCTGAAGACATCAATGGCCTTCAATCTTTGGTGGAATGGAAGACCGGACGAGGCCAACATGTTGTGATTGCTGCAACCAACTGCCACTAGCCTTAGTTGCTGGCAAGTAAAAAACCGGATGAAATAGGGTTCCAGGAGCGATCTTCCCATTGAATTTCGATCACCGCTCCCTCAGTGGGGACGTAAAAGCAGGAGGCGCCCGTGCCTCCTGAAAGGTTTTGGTTTGCGGTGGGTGCCATGAAGATGCAGGTCGTGTGCTGCCGAGTTTCAAACTGAAGTGCGACTCCCTGATCGTGGCGTTTGCCTGCAGACAGTACCCAAAGTGCAAAGAGAAACTGATCGCGGTGGAATTGGAGTATTCCGTCGGGCGTCAGCAACCACTTCGATGCAAGGGCGTCTGATGTTTTTGACCAATCGTGACGCAGCGCGGTGGCAAAGGCTTGCTTATTCAGAATACAGTAATAGTGCTGTCCGAATCGCCGGATAGAGAAAAACGGGCACACATTGTCTGTGAGCTTTTTGTTCGGCCACCGGCAGCGAAGAATTATTGCCTCCTCACGCTCTACCGCCGCAAACTCGTTCAGTGAATCCCACAAGGTCGACGCCACCTTTTCAGAAGGCACGATTGCCGGCACTTCAGTGACGGTTTCAAAACGGACATCGCTGATTTGACTGTTTTCGACCAGCGCTGACGCGCCGCGGACACCACCAGCCGCATCGAGAAGACGTGTCCCAGCAGAGAAATAACCGAAGGAATCTTTGCTCGCCAAGAAAACCACGCGCGCGATTTCGCGCAAACGCTTCATGGTGATCGGCCGTGGCACAACTTTGCCATGCCGATCAACGCCAAAAATCTCGGGCTGTTCATCGGGTTTACACCACCCGTCAGCCGCCAGGACGGTTGAATTGTCAGTCAGTAGCGCGGAAGGCATCATCAAGGCCTTCAGGTCTCGATGCGACCGTATCGTCATCGTACTGGGCGCGACCGAAGTAAACAAGGTGGCCGCATACGTGCGTCGCAGAACTCCACGTACCGTAGGACCGGCTTGAGAATAGGGCCGTCTCCAGCTCTTTGATGGAAACGACACGCTGACGTATCAGTAGATTTTCGGCGATATCGAGAGCAATTTGAAAGTCGGAAAGCCGTTGACCATTAACAATGACCCAAAATGTTTTTCCTCCGGTTGACTCGCCTAAAATTGCTTCGACCCCGCCGAGTCGCAGTTGGCGGCCTAACAATGCTCCGAATAGTCGCTTATCAAAGGTGGAGAGCCCCAGTTCTTCACGCACTAATTTTGCCAGAACGAACTTTGCCAAACTAAGATGAGCTCCGCTGCACTTGTTGATAGCGTCGCCGACGAGCGCAATGTCCTGCTGTAATCTTTCGTGTGACGGGCCATATACAGCGGTTCGGCCTAGATTGATCCTCGCTCCACTTTGGCTAGTTCTAGAGAGTGATATGTCAAGTCGCGGTCTGCTCATCCCATCGTAACTCGGCCAAGAGGCGTTCGACCTCTTGCGGCTTCATTTCACCCTTCTCGTCAACGGCCGCTTCGTCATACAGATATCCAAAAGCTTGTAGGATGGTTCGGGGGATCAACCTCGCAGCGTTTTTTGAATGGATGAATGTGAGCGTCTTATCAATAACGTCGGCCCCGAAAGGTGCGGTTGGCGCGCCGCTGTAATTGGGCGGTCGGAAGAACGCTAGTCGGCCGAGCAAAAACTCCTTCGCTTCAGACTCATTGAATTCGGGCAGCGATATCGAAGGTCGCATGCCGACGAGCGTGAGCAATTCAGGCGGCAACAATTCCGTTGCACTGTTCTCGACACGCGAGCCGACAACGAGAACAACAGTTAGTCCATTCGGATTTCGGCTAAACAGTGAACGTAGATTTGAAAGCAGACTGTTGCGTGCTCTCTGCTGAAGAACACGAACGCGCTGAAACTCGTCCAAGAGTAATAATAGACGCGATCCGGTTTGCGCCATGCTCCAGATCATGTCTGATAAAACATCGCATGCCGCTGGATCGTCGATCCGCGCGTCGATGTTTGTTCCCTTCTTCAATTCGCGCAGATTTGGACGCTCTGCGTGGAGCCACTGTTCTGCTAACGGCCGCTCAAACGCACCGCCGTGGACCATCGCACTGGCGGCACGAACCAGATTCGGGTTACGACTCGGTGGCAACCTGTCGAGAATCATCTGGCAGATTCGCTTGAGTGGCAGATTCAAAACGATTCGCCGATACAGGTCGATGAAATGCTGAAGCTGTTCAGGCATTTCAACGAATGCCGGAATCACGTTTTCGCCACATTGTTCGTTAACAACGTGCCCCAAGTAAAACAGGGCGTGCGATTTTCCGGATCCAAAGTTTGCCCATATCATGTCGAGCGAAGAGTCATTTCGCTTTGAAAATGAGTGGCAAAGTCGTTCCAGCCGCGAGCGCACATCATGTCTGCCGCTCCAACAGGCAGCATTCGCGGCGCTCGCAACGAGGGTGAATGGTGAACTGACGAAAAACTGATCCATTTACGCGATTAATTTCGAAGGAGGACCGGTTGGATGGACACGAATTCTGCCCGATCGCCGAAACTGCCGCGAGATAATCGTGCTTGATCAGGATTGCGTTTGGCGAATTCTTCGACCGCTGTACGACTGGTCCCTAACGATATAGGAGCACCTTCTTTTGCCTTCAGCCAGGCTAGTCCCTGCGCAACGACATCTATCGGAAAGACTCGCGTTGGTAGCTCTAAAGCGTTGCTCACTGAGCGGATCATCGAAGTGATCTCCGCGTCGTGTAGCTCAGAGCGGCATTGTTTTCCGAACAGAACTCGAATCAGGTGTTCTTCAACCCAGCCTTCCGCTGAGGAAGCTGCAGCGACCGAGTCGACTGCATCCTCGAGCCGTGACGTAGAATAATAAACATACTCGTATTTTTCCTCTTCCCCACGACGCGCCTTTTCCAGTAAGCCGAGATCGACATAGGTTTCGAGCCTAGATGCAGCCCGGTGCCATGCTGTGGAAGTTTCGCCGGTTTCTTTCCGACTCCTAGCTGCTGTCTTTTCAAGTTCCCGCAGTTGTTGAAAAAGTTTGTATTGCCTGCTCGATGATAGATGCCGCGCTCGCTCGGCTTCTATTGCGATTTGCTCGATGGTTTCGGCAAATAGTTCGCGACCGGTCGATTTGCGAATTGGTTGACCGGCTTTGATTAGTTTTGGCGCGAAGCGCGCAAACAAGTCAAAGTCACCACGGAGCGCCGAGACCGCGAACACAATCCGATCGCAGCCGTGAATGTACGGGTTGGCAGAACCAGAGCTGCCGGCGGAGACATCAAGTCGGATTAATAAGCGTGCAGCATGGGAGAGTTCAGCCGAAGGCGTGATTAGGTCAAGCAACGCTGCCCAGTCGCAGACATGAGATAGTGCTGTTTTGGATCCGGACTTACCTGTCGAGCTCACGGTGCCCACGCGCGACCGTACTTCCGGTGCAGCGAGACAAAAGTCTTGCCACCACACAGCGGGTGTTTTCCCGTCTGTTGACCGCAAATTCTTGCCTGGTCCTTCAACTGTTAGCGTCGGGTATCTAAAGTCCTGCGCCTGCTTCGGCGATGTGACATTGACAACCGGGCAAAGTTTTTTGCGGAAGAGATACTGAGCTACGGCTTCTGCGGAAGAGGGCTCAACGCTGACGGGTTTTGTAAGCGTGTCGGCAGCTTCATTCGTGATTCGCTTCCAGGAAGAACGAACTCTGGATGCTGCTTCGCACAAAACGGTGAGATGGCCAAGGCGGAGCATAAACTCATCCAAGCCTGCAAGAACTCTACCTTCGAGCGGTATCATGCTTCGTACCCGCCGTGAGCTGTCACGCGCGGCCGTATCGCTGCTAAACAAATTCGTTGTAACGCTGGCGCATTTCCGCAGGAAAACACTGCCTCGCCTTGGCGAATGCGTCGAAGCAGCATGTCAAGCGATGCAGCCGCGCCATCGATCTTCAAACTGCTTGGAGCCGGCGAGCGCAAATTTGCCGTAGCAACCGCGGCGTCTGATGGAGACGTGAGTTGATGGACGATGAGCGTTTCAGTTTGTGACATTAGACGGGGATCGAGCGCGCTAGGTTGCTGTGTAGCAACAGCCAGGGACAGGCCGTAGTTCCGACCCTCCTTTGCATATTTAATGAGAGCATCCCGTGCTACGGAGCCTTCGCTTGTGCCGGCGAGCACATGCGCCTCATCCATTAAAAGCCACGTCCGGGGAATGCTCGTTCGGACGAATTCACGCAGTCTCGCCGTTTCGTCAGCTGACAATGACGAATCAAGATCGAGTCGTTTCTGTGCAAAGGAAGCGTCACGTCGGACGCGCAGAATGCGTTTTAGGAGGACCGCTACAATCACTTTTTTTAAAGCGTCCGGAACGCGAGCCAACATCAAAACCGAGACGCGAAATGGTTGTAGTAAATCTGTGAGAGGCGTACCGGCGCCGGAGAAAAGCGCCAGACCAGCGTAGCTCATCATCCGCTGCCGAATGCTGCGGATCGTTTCCGGCCGGTAGTTTTGGAGAACGTCCTGATCAGTATCCAGACACTGGACGATATCGGCGAATGAATAATTCGGGACTGGCTGTACGCGGCCACCGTTGGATGTTGTGTATCCGTCTCTCGACACGTGCATTAGGGCGTCGGCGATTAACATCCCTCGTGGTTCATTGAAAATATCGACATCAAATAGCGCGGCCCAGTCGTCTAATTCTAGGTCACTGGCCTGCATTTGGAGCAGTCTTAGGCCAGCGGGATCGATTTGCGGCGATTCGAATCCGGCCGGGATCCAGGCGTCCACTGCCACTGGCTGGCTGTGATAGCCGGCAGCGGTCATCGCTCGGTACTGTTTCGTGATTTCAACGCTGCCGGTTTCAGTTAACTGGATGCGGGATGTCCAGAAAATGTCCATGATGTCGAAAACCAATCCGGCGCGCGGCGTTTGTAGTTCTGCGAGTTGAGTAGTTCCAGTGCCGGCGGCCAATCCTTCGAGCAATACACCCAATGTATATGATTTGCCGGTCCCGCGTTTGCCGAGGATCGCAACAACCTGTTCGCCGGAAACATCTAGGAACAATCGGCGACGCGGACCGGACTCAATTAATCGGCCGAGCAGGACTTTGTCGACACCACGTTGACTTGGATCGCCCGCAATTACGTCGCCTTTGCCGGCGATCGCCTCGGGTTCAAATTGGTACGTCGGCACAGTTACATTCCTGCCGCGGAGAGATGTTCAGGTGTGATCAACCGGTTGTTTGAGCTTAGCGCTATAAAACCTAGCTCATTCAACTTCTCACTGATGTCGCGCGGCTTCGCATTCTCCTGATCGCGCTGGTAGTAATCTATGAATAACGTTTTTGCCTGATTGGTGAAAGGATAGTTAGACCAATCGTAATCACTTGCTGGAATCTGCCCGGTCTGTGCGAGCTGATCCACCTTGCCGTTATCAACAAACTCGTCGATCAGCTTTCGAATGAAACTGCCTACATCCTGGGGCTTGAGGTTTTCAAGGAGGTATTTGTTTTGCCCGATTCTATTCTGAAGTTGCGGATGCCAAATTGCTTGGGGCAGCGCACGGTCGTTTGCTGCACTCAGTGTGTAGACAAAGCCAAACGTGTTGTTGTTGTCATCGAAGATCAGACGGTTGGTCGCAATCCAATGCGCTCGAGTTGTTTCGTCATCTTCAACGTCGTTTAGTTTGGCCGCTTCATCGGCAATGAAGATCATGCGTTGCTTGTTGACGGCTCGGTACATTTCCCCAATTGCCAACAGCACGCCGAATAGCTCATTGCTCTCGACGATCTGTTGACCAAGCCCGACACTTGCAGCACTGGACGGAGGTTTTCGACCCTTTAGGCAACTGAACGCGTCGTCGACAACAGGCGGGGGTGTTATGCCGGGCGTCGCCATGTTGAATTTGCTGATGACGGTTGCAACATACAGCGGAACGCCAGCCTGCTGCAGCGCTTGGACAACGTTCGGTTTGAGCTGCAGATATTTCCGAGCAAGATCGATCAAAAAGTCGATGCCGAGTTCGTCGAGAAACGGACGTACGAGTGTATCAAACCGCGACTTTGCTGTCATGTCGCCGATCTCAATGACTACGGGTTTTCCAGGGTATTCGTTTTTGTTCTGTTCGAGCCACCAGCAGATGTGGCGCGCTGTATGAGTTTTGCCGACTCCCCAGTCTCCGTAGAGCAGCATCTTTACCGGTTCGTTTGCTGCATAGCGCCTCTTGATGCTGCGCAGAATTTCGTCTTGCAATTGATGCTCGTGGCAGAAGAAAAGATTTTGATCTCTGATTACGTGCGGTTTGAAGTTGTCGCGGCCTTCTTTGAGGCAGAACCAATCTTGAAGTGTTGTCGGCATGTTTGTTCCTCTCAGGTTACGCTATTCGCGAGATTCCTCGCAGTTCGGAAGCATACTGTGTCAGGTCATTGATGAGAATGGCAATGTCGTCCTTGGGGCTATCCGATGTCGTGCGGAACTCAACCGCGATTTCGCGATTCAACGCATTTGCCCTGGGGGTCAGATTCGGAGAGCCGAGCATTGCAGTGCGCAAACCATTGCATTCCATAATATAGAGCTTCGTGTGCAAATCCGTGCAGTAATAGACGACTGGTTTGATGTTCGCCTGAAATAGTCGGATTGCTTCGGAGTGCCACGTATGCGCCGGCGGGCGTGTGATAATGGTGACTGATTTTTTTTTGCCCCTCAGCGCGTCGACCAATTGCAGGATCGGGTCAGTCCGGGCCTGTTCGTATCCCACCCATGGAGCGACGATCCAGAGCCGGTAAATAATGTCGCGGTGAACAAAAACCGCGTTAGCAAAATTGGCGAGAATTGATTCGGTTAGGAGACGAATCCGGTTCACCGAGACGTTATAGAATTCTTATCCCGGCGCGAGAAGCTCGAACTCACGTCAGTCAGGCCCACTTCCACAGTCACTCCCGTTCGAAGACCGTGGCCAGGCCTTGGCCTACCCCGACGCAGAGCGATGCGATGCCGCGCGCGGCGCCGGTGTGAGCCATCTGGTGGACCAGCCTCGTCGCCAGTCAAGCTCTGGCGGTGTGCGCATCCTCGTGATAAACTTTGGATGTGAGCACAGTGCAGGAAATTAAATCGGCAATCGGTCGCCTCAGTGCACCTGAAAAAGCACTTCTAGTCGCCGAGCTGTTTGCAATCAACTCCGAACCGAATGCAGAAGAAGTGGAACAATCTGTGGCGCGCGGATTGGCTGATGTGAAAGCAGGTCGTGTTCGTCCTATCGAGGAAATTAGGGGCATGATTCCGCAATGGACTTCAAAGTCCTGATTGCGGAGAGCGCGATTGCTGATCTGAAGGAGATTGTCGGGTTCGTCGCTCAGGATGATGCTACCGCGGCGATTCGCTTAGGCAACAAGCTAGTCGATCGCGCGTTGACATTGCGGACATTTCCGGAGCGATTTCCATTTCATGATGAGAGTCGCTCGCTTCGGAAGATGCCGCTGGCGCCTTTTCTTGTTTTCTACACGTGCGATGACGCGGCGCACGTTGTGAATGTGATTCACTTCTGGCACGGAGCACGGCAGTCGCCGCAATTCTGAAGCGGCCTAGAAACGAAAAGCCGGATATCTCCTGCGACTATCCGGCTTTATGAGTTATTCCCGTTCGAAGACCGTCGCCAGGCCTTGGCCTACCCCGACGCAGAGGGACGCGATGCCGCGCGAGGCGCCGGTGCGAGCCATCTGGTGGACCAGCGTCGTGGCGAGGCGAGCGCCGCTGCAACCAAGGGGGTGACCGATCGCAATCGCGCCGCCGTTGACGTTCAGTTTTTCGTTAGGGATGCCGAGCTCGCGCTGGCAGGCGAGGGCTTGCGCAGCGAACGCCTCGTTCTACGAAATGTGGGCCCGCACACTCGCAATGAGAGCACCGATATTTGCCTGCCATGTCGGCAATTGATCTCTGATCCCATCAATATCACCCTCCACGTATCGCGCCTTGCTACGTGCTTCTGACAGATCGTTGAAGGCTTTCGTTTGCTCCGATTCAATATTGCCATAGCGCGCGGATATATTGAATCGCGCTCGAATCCGTCCGTGCTTCTTTGACTCGCCATCGCTCGTCATGGGAGCAGTGAGGATGTAAGCCTTTGCAGCCAATTCAGCGGCGCTGAAGAGGTTGTCTATTGCCGGTCGGAAACGACCCTTTTCTGCAGCGTCCGCCGCGCTTTCTAAAAATTCCTGGGCAGCTGCGAGTAAGATCGAGCACTTGCGTTTGTTATACCTGAAATCGAATGAGCCGAACCAGCGGCCACGAACTATCGCGATCGTGAAGTGGCCACAATTTGGGTCATCAGTGTCCGCGAGCGTAAAATCCGAAATTCCATCAACGTCATCTTCATAAACTGGCTGTCCTGGAGTCAGACTCTTTCCGACTTTCACGTGAGGGGTCGCGATAGCCTTGACCTCTTCGTTCAGCCGAACCTCGTGCGGCCGGTGGTCGGGATATATAATCACTTGCGCCGCGATCAGCGGAAATGGCTTCGACGCCAAACCGGTATTCTGACGTCGACGAATCTCCGGCTCAAACCACAACTCCATCGCGTGTTCAAACGTGCGACGGCGTGCCTCTTCATCTAACCCGGAATGACGGCTCATTTTCGAACGGTCTGACAGTCAGGCCTACTTCAAAACTCACTCCCGTTCGAAGACCGTGGCCAAGCCTTGGCCTACGCCGACGCAGAGCGACGCGATGCCGCGCGCGGCGCCGGTGCGAGCCATCTCGTGGACCAGCGTCGTGGCCAGGCGGGCGCCGCTGCAACCCAGCGGGTGACCGATCGCAATCGCGCCGCCGTTGACGTTCAATTTTGCGTTGTCGATACCCAGCTCGCGCTGGCAGGCAAGGGCCTGCGCGGCGAACGCCTCGTTCAACTCGAACAGGTCGATGCGGTCGAGCGTCAGGTTCGCGCGCCCAAGCGCCTTGCGGATCGCGGGCACGGGCCCGAGCCCCATGAACGCGGGATCGACGCCGGCCGCGGCGCTCGGACCGATGAAGGCGATCGGCTGAAGACCCAGCGATTTGGCCAGCCCGGCTTCAACGATGAGTAAGGCCGCCGCGCCGTCGTTGATACCCGACGAATTGCCCGCGGTCACTGTGCCTTCGTCGTCTTTAGAGAATGCCGGTTTCAGCCTGGCGAGATTCTCCAGTGTCGTGTCCGGCCTCGGGTGCTCGTCCACGCTAACGACGGTCGGAGCGCCCTTGCGCTGCGGAATCTCGACGGGCACGATCTCCTGGGCGAAAAGCCCGCGTTGGTGCGCCGCCGACCACCGTTGCTGGCTCTGCAACGCGAACTGATCCTGATCCGCCCGGCTGATCTTGTGCTGGCGGGCGACATTCTCGGCGGTCTCGCCCATGGAGAAGGGATGATGCAGCGCGGCCAGGCGAGGATTGACCAGGCGCCAGCCGATCGACGTGTCGAAGATTTGCTGCGACCGGTTGAACGCGGATTCCGCCTTGCTCAGCACATAAGGGGCACGGCTCATCGACTCGACGCCGCCCGCGATGAACATATCGCCGTGATCCGCCTCGATCATGCGCGCCGCGATGTTGACGGCTTCCAGCCCCGACGCACAGAGGCGATTCACCGTCGAACCCGGCACGGACGCGGGCAAGCCCGCCAGGAGCGCGGCCATGCGCGCGACGTTGCGGTTGTCCTCGCCGGCCTGGTTGGTCGCGCCGAAGTAGACATCCTCGATCAAGGCGGGGTCGATGCCGGATCGCTCCACGACGGCCTTGATGACGTGGGCGGCAAGATCGTCGGGGCGAACCGACGCCAATGCGCCCCCGTGCCGACCAACCGGTGTTCGGAGAGCCGTGATGATCGCCGCTCGCCTTTGCATCGAGTTGTACTAGGGGAACTATCCGCCGAAGTCTAGTGGGCGAAACTCAAGCCAAAAGTGCCCGCTCCTATTTCGAGCCCGTCGCGAAACCCGTCTAAAAATGCGGAGTATCCTTCTCCCGCGACACGACGGCGCCTTCCGGCTGCTTGCGCGGATCGGTTTCCGCGATGATCACGCTGACTGCGTCCTGATTAAAACCTTTGAATCCGCCCCAGCGCTGCAGGTTTTCGAGGTGACTGCCGATCGCCCCTTTACTCATGAATTCATCAAACTGCGTCTGCGTGATCGAACCGTTCTTTAGCAATCGCTCCGCGCGCGCGCGCCGCACCGGCCAGCGTTCGCCTTCGGTAAACGCCTGTTTCAGGAACGGAAAATCCGAGAACGGCTCCATCGTGTTGATGCCTTCTGCTTTCAGTTGATCGCGCAGCAGCGTGAAATCGAACCGGCATTCCAGATGATGCATCCCCGCCTCGAGAAAACTCTCGCCGTGTAGACCGCACCAGAGCCCGATCGTGCCGAGCTCCGGCTGCGGCGGAAGCGGTTTGCGCGAGAAATCGATCTCCACTTCCTCCCGGTTCAAATCGACGTCGTTGAAAATCGTGATCCCCTCGACCGGCTGCTCGATGACCTGCGCGCCCCAGCCGGCTTCCGCACCCGCGTAATAACGCTCGCGCCGCCGGAAGCCGAGCAGTTCCCACGCCTTGATCAAATCGACAAAGCACGCGCGCGACGAACGGAAGGTGTGGTGATCGTGATTCGCCCAACCCAGACCTAACAAATCCTGCCGCCGTTTCTGCTCCGTGCCAGCGCGGTTTCGCTTTTGCCAGTAGCGCCGCTCCTCTTCAAATACCAGATGACACGCCAGGTCGCGGCCGACGAGTTCAACCATCTCGGCGATTCGCTGAAGCCCGTCGCGCATTCCCGCGCGATCATCCTCCCAGCGACGGCGCCGCGTTTGCCAAAGCTCGCGCGCGGCGAGGTACGCGTTTGGGTCCGAATCCTTCGGCAAATATCCGCGGTAACCGCGGCGTTCGATCGCGCCAAAATGCGCGCCGTTTTCGTTGCTGATCGACAGCCAGCGATAGCGCGAGAGCGGCGCACCTTCGATCTCGTTCGTGAGGCCATGCACACCTGCAAAAAACGCGACGTCATCAGCGCGAATGCCGGCTGCGAGCGGCTGTTTCGCGTTCGAGCGCGCGATGAGCACGCGCGGTAACATCGCTTCCGGATGCCAGAGTTGTTTCTGCCCCGGAGGCGCATCGGCCAGCGGGTCTTCCGTGAACCCGACGCTTCGCGCTTCTTTTTCGTCGCTCGCGGGCAGCAGTACGAAGTCAATCCAATCGAGAATGAGTGTGCCCGTTTCATCGCGCATCCGGCGGGAAAGCTCGCGCGCAAACGTGTTTTGCTGCGTGAACGCATCAATGCGGCCGATGATGAAATTTTCTGCGTCATAGCAAAGCGGCCATTCGAACTTCGATTCCGCGGCAGTTTGCTGGCTGTTTTCGAGAGTCGCTGTCGTCATAGGTAAATTGTCGTTCAATTTCGCAACTCTGTCATCCCGATGGAAGGTGAACGTCGCGGCGAAATTAGCGGCAGCTTTGGAAGCGGAGCTCGGGCAAAATCGCTCGCGCGCGACGTTTTCCTGGTCATCCCGAGCGGAGTCGAGCGACCCAGTGAAGTTATCTGGCCGTTATGCCACGGGATCCTTACTCCGCTTCGCTTCGCTCAGGATGACAGCACGATTTATCGCCGCGAGTTGCTCGCGATGCGTCCGCGGAGCGCACGCGACTCGCATTCGCGGACTTTGTTTCTAACAGCTTTGGCAGCGGAGCTGCAAAATGCGTTGCTGGTTTCGCGAAGTTGGAGTCGCTAGCCTAGTCCCCCAAAACGTTTCGGCGAGTCGCCGAAACCAGCACGCGAGTCGCGTGCGCTCCCCGGAATGTACGCTCGCCGCCGCGAGGAGTTATATCGCCACTCGTACGCGCAAAAGCACGCGCTACGCGGTCGCGCTTCCCTCGCCTGCTCCGAACTCGATTCCCTGCGCAAGCGGCAATTCCGTCGAATAATTGATCGTGTTCGTCTGGCGCCGCATATAATTTTTCCACGCGTCGCTGCCGCTCTCGCGTCCGCCACCGGTGTCTTTCTCGCCGCCAAACGCGCCGCCAATCTCTGCCCCACTCGTGCCGGTGTTCACGTTCGCAATGCCGCAATCGCTGCCCACTGCGCTCACGAACTTCTCCGCCTCTCGCATGTCGTTGGTAAAGATCGCAGAGCTTAGGCCCTGCGAAACGCCGTTATGGATCGCGAGCGCTTCGTCGAAGTCGCGATACGTCATCAGGTAGAGCAACGGGCCGAACGTTTCGTGCTGCGCAATCTCAATCTCCGGCCGCACGCGCGCGAGACACGGCGTCATGTAACATCCACCCAGAAATTTTTCGCCGTCGAGTCTCTCGCCACCGTACACAATTTCGCCGCCTTGCTCGCGTACTTTGCCGATCGCGCGCTGCACGTTTTCCACAGCATCGCGGTCAATGAGCGGCCCCATTAGCGTTTGCTTTTCGAGCGGATCGCCGATGCGTACGGACTTGTACGCGCGCAGCAATGAATCCTGTACTTTGTTCGCAATGCTCTCGTGCATGATCACGCGCCGGGTGGAAGTGCAACGCTGACCCGCTGTTCCGACTGCGCCGAAGAAAATCGAGCTGGTCGCCATGGCGAGGTCGGCACTTGGCGCAACGATGAGGCCGTTGTTGCCGCCAAGCTCGAGCAACGCTTTGCCTAAACGCCTCGCGACCGCCGGACCGACATGACAACCCATCCGCGTCGAACCCGTCGCAGAAACGAGCGGCACGCGTCCGTCGCTGGCAAGTTGCTGACCAACGGACGGCCCATCGCCAATCACGAGCGAAAAAATCGACGGATCAGCGCCCGTTTGGCGACAAACGCGCTCGGCGATTCTCGTCACCGCAATCGCGGTGAGCGGCGTTTTCTCGCTCGGTTTCCAAACAACAGCGTCGCCGCAAACGCACGCGAGCGCCGCGTTCCACGACCAGACCGCGACAGGAAAATTGAACGCGCTGATTACGCCGATGACGCCGAGCGGATGCCACTGTTCCATCAGCCGGTGCTGCCATCGCTCGGATTGAATTGTCAGACCGTAAAGCATGCGCGATTGGCCCACTGCAAAGTCGCAGATATCGATCATCTCTTGTACTTCGCCTTCGCCTTCGGCAAGAATTTTGCCCGATTCGAGCGTGACGAGCGTGCCGAGCTCGTGCTTCGATTCGCGCAACGCGTTCCCCAGCCGGCGCACCGTTTCGCTGCGAACGGGCGCAGGCGTAGTACGCCATTTCAGGAACGCTTCGTACGCGCGAGCGATTGTCTGTTCGTAATCGTCAGGTGACGCGCTGCGGACGCGCGCTAACGATTCGCCGTTAATCGGCGAAACTTTTTCGAATACAGGGCCGCTGCCGCTGCGCCATTCACCGCAAAAAACCCCGTCGTTTTCGGACGTGATGTCGAGCCGCTCTAGTACGTCGCGCATAATCTTACGCGTTGCCGCTTATGCTGGGGAGCGCACTCGACTCGCGTGCTGATTTCGGCGACTCGCCGAAATTGCCATCGGCCGTAATGCGAAGGCGAGTCGCCTTCGCACGCACGCGAGGTCGCGTGCGCTCCCCAGAACCGGAACCGCCGGTCATCGCGGGTGACAATGCTTTCGCAGCACTTCCATGGCTTCGTCGATGACTTCGCGCGTGATATCGAGCGCGGGACGGAAACGAATCGAGCGCTCGCCCGATTTGAGTACGAGCACACCCGCGTCGAACAGCTCCCGCCAGAAATCGTCGCGCGTTTTCGCGTCCGGCATGTCGAACGCGATGAACAATCCGCGTCCGCGCACGGCTGAGATCATGTTGCACTCGCGCTGAAGATCGAGCAGTTGATCGAGGAAGTACGCGCCGGTTTTGCCCGCGGTCTCGAACAGATTCTCCTGCTCGATAATTCGCAGAAAATGCTTCGACCGGACCATGTCGATAAAATTACCGCCCCAGGTCGAGTTCAAGCGTGAGGGCAAACGAAATGCATTGTCCTTCACTTCATCGAGGCGCGGGCCGGCCATGACCCCGCAGACCTGTACTTTTTTGCCGAACGCGAGCAGGTCCGGCTTCACATCGAAATGCTCGCAGCACCACGGTTTGCCCGTGGTACCGAGACCCGTCTGCACTTCGTCGAAGATCAGCAGCATCTCGTCTTCGTCGCAAATTTCCCGCAGGGTGCGCAGCCACTCGCCGCGGAAATGATTGTCGCCGCCTTCACCCTGGATCGGCTCGATAATCACCGCGCAAATGTCCGTACCGCGTTCGTTGATGAACTTGCGAATCTCGGACTCGCTCTGCTGTTCGCGCGCCATGACATCGCGCTCCCGTTCCCCTTTCGGCAGGGAAAAATTGATCGCGGGATTCGAGACGCGCGGCCAGTCGAATTTCGCGAACAGGTCCGTCTTGCGCGGATCCGTATTCGTAAGGCTCATGGTGTAACCGCTGCGGCCGTGAAACGCGCGCCGGAAATGCAGAATCTCCGTGCCGCGTTCGCCCCGTCCCGCAGCCATGTTTTTGCGCACCTTCCAATCCATCGCCGCCTTGAGGCAGTTCTCGACTGCGAGCGAGCCACCTTCGATAAACAGAAAACGATTCAGCGGCGGCAATGCGGCCACGCGTACGAACGTCTCGACAAACTCCGCGTACGCTTCCGAGTACACATCCGAATTTGCGACCTTGAACTTTGCCGCGCGGGCGAGCTCCGCGCGCACTTCCGGTTCACCAAAATGTGGGTGATTAAACCCGACCGGCTGCGAACCAAAAAACCCGTAGAGATCGATGAGCCGGTGACCTGTCGCCGCGTCATATAAGTACGAACCACGCGAGCGTTCGAGGTCGATAACAATTTTGAAACCATCGAGCAAAATGTGCTCCTCGAGCTCGTGGAGGACATGTGGCGCGTCGATCCGATGTGATTTTTTGCTCTCGCGCGAGCGGCGTTGCGAAGAGCGCGCCGGCTCGGTGAGCATGGAATGCATACTCATCCGTTGATCGTAGCTGGAGCGGGCGGGTTGGTCAACCGAGCGGGGCAATGGCTGTATGGTTTCTCGTGGTCTGGCGCGTCGTGGATCGTCCGTCGAGGATCGGCACGTGGGTCGCCAGTTACCGCTGCTAAACGATGCCTTCGCGCAGGGACGCGTGCTTTCCGTCCATCAGCTCCTGCGTCAGATCGTAAGCACGTTTATCGACATTTTCAGCCGTGCCGGCGAAATGATGATCAATGCGCAATTTCGCCGAACGGCAGGCGTAGTTTGCCAGTGAGAGAACCTCGTCTGCCGGTTCGCCGCTGGCGATTTTGTATTGGGCGAAGGAGCAGGTGGCGCTGATGACGAAGAGCTCGGTCGCGATGCCGACAAAGCGCGAGAGCAACAGTTGTTCGCGCTCGAGTTTCGGGCCGAAACGCATCATCGCGTGGAAAAGTCCGCGCGCGAGTCTCTTGCTGGTGCGCGCGCCGTACTCAATGTGCGGCCGCAGATCAGGATGCAATCCCGAGAGGTCACCGGCATGCGCGCGTGCGTACTGCCGGGGATACCAGCGCGAGTAAAACGAGCCGGACCCGAACATTGCTTTCATGCGCTGCGACATTGGCAACTGCGTGTTGAAGATCGCGCCGCCGACCTTCAAGTGCGGATCGAGTGCTTCGCGCGCGATGAAAAGCCGCATGATTTCGCTCGACCCTTCGAAGATCATGTTGATGCGGCAATCACGCAGGAATCGCTCCACCGGAATGCCGGCCTCACCGCGGCCTTCCAGCGACTCCGCCGTTTCGTAACCACGACCGCCGCGTACCTGCATCGCTTCATCGGCGATGCGCCAGGTCGCTTCCGTGCTCCACATTTTGCACATGGCCGTCTCGATGCGCAGGTCGCCCGCTTTGCGATCGACCATCGCGCTGGTTAAAAACGTGATCGCTTCCATGGCGAACACCTGGCCTGCCATTTCCGCGATCTTGCCAGCGATGGCGTAGTGTTTGCCGATGGGCACGCCCCACTGCACGCGCTCGGCTGCCCATTTGCGGCAAATATCGGCCAGTCGCTTCGACAAGCCGACGCAAGCTGCGGGGATAGTCAGCCGCCCGGTGTTTAATGTCGTCAATGCGACTTTTAATCCCTGCCCTTCTTTCGCGATCAGGTTCTCCCGCGGCACACGCACGTTCGTGAATCTCACGATGCCGTTATAGAGCGCGCGCAAGCCCATGAAACGGCAGCGGTAGGTGATCTCGAGTCCCGGCGAATCGACATCAACAATAAACGCGCTGATCTGCTTGCGTTCTTTGCCGTTGACCATCTTTGACGGCGTGCGCGCCATTACCACCAGCACGCCGGCCTTGATCAAATTTGTGCACCAAAGTTTTTCGCCGTTGAGGAGGTAATGCGAGCCGTCGTCGCTTAGATCAGCACGGCAACTCATGTTCGCCGGATCTGAGCCGGCGTTCCATTCCGTTAAAGCGAATGCGGAGATTTCTTTGCGGGCGACGCGTGGCAGGTACTTCGCCTTTTGCCCTTCGGTGCCGAAGAGCAACAGCGGCTGCGGAACGCCGATCGATTGATGCGCGGAGACGAGCGCGGTCAGGTTGGCATCCCAGCTGCCAAGCAACATGGCGGCGCGGCCATAGTTCACCTGCGACAAACCGAGGCCGCCGTACTGCGTCGGGATTTTCACGGCGAACGCCCCCATCGCGAACAGGTCCTCGATATTCTTCTGCGGAATCTCACCGGTGCGATCGATCTCGTCCGCATCAACATTGGCGGCGAGGTACTCGCGCAATTGCTTCAGAAACGGCTCGCCTTTAGTACGGTCGTCGTCGCTCTGCGCCGGCCATGGAAAAATGCGATCGAAATTGAATTTGCCGATGAACAGATTGCTCGCGAAAGAGCCCCGTTCATCAAGCGGATCGCGCGACGCTTCGGCGAGCTCAAGCGCTTCGCGCTGACCTTTCGACATTTTCGATGTGTCGATCAGCGGGACGGCGGATTTTTTCTCCGTAACTCCGGCTTCAGCTTTGACCTGTTCTGGCAGCGCTTCGAGTGGGGTTTTCATAAATGGGCTTCGTCATTGCGAGCGAAGTCGAGCAATCCCGAGATGTCAGTCTCAACATCACGCCGCGGGATCCCTCGGCTTCGCTCGGGATGACGGCATTTACTCTCCATAGAACTTCGTTCCATCTTCGGCGTACTTCCGCAGCAAATCGCACGGCGCAAATTTCTCCCCCGCAGTACTCGTCAGGCGATCCATTTCCTCGACAACGTTCTTAATGCCGAAGTTCTCCGCAAACCGCAGTGGGCCGCCGCGGAATGGCGCGAAACCAGTGCCGAGAATCATTCCATAGTCAGCGTCTTCAGGAGAGTTAACGACCTGCTCCTCCAGGCAGCGCGCGGCTTCATTGACCATGAGGAAGACGAGCCGATGAACAATGTCATCCCGAGCGGAGCGAAGCGAAG
>JAFASN010000086.1 GCA_019244415.1 Verrucomicrobiota bacterium
CGTGCGCGATTATCTCGAGACGCTTGCCTGGAACAAAACCGCGCCGGGCCCGCGCCTGCCGCGGGAGGTGATCGAGAAAACCAGCGCGAAGTACTTGGAAGCGTTTGAACGACTGACCGGCGCCAAACTCTCATCCTGAGCAAAGCGTAGCGGAGCCGAAGGATCGCTCGAAATTACTTGTACGCTGCCGCCACGGGATGCCTCGGCTTCGCTCCGGATGACTACGCAGGCAGCAGCTCTTTCACCAAATCACGTTCTTCCTTCAGCTCATTCACACTCGCGTCAATTTTGCCGCGACTGAATTCGTTGATCGGCGAACCTTCAACCACTTGGGCTTTGCCATTCTTCACCCGCACTGGAAACGAGCAGATCAGGTTTTTCTCGATTTCGTACTCACCGTTCGAGCAAAGCGCGACGCTGTGCCAATCATCGCCCGGCGTTTCGGTCGTCAGTGTGCGCACGCTATCCACGATCGCATTCGCCGCCGATCCTGCTGACGACAGTCCGCGCGCCTTGATAATCGCCGCGCCGCGCTGCTGCACGGTTTTGATGAACGTTTCCTTTAGCCACGCTTCATCGCCGATCGCTTCGTTTGCAGCGCGTCCATCGATTTTGGCGTTGTAAAAATCCGGGTACTGCGTGGCCGAATGGTTTCCCCAGATCGTCATGTTGTTGACACTGGTGATCTCGACGCCGGCTTTATGCGCGAGCTGCGCTTTCGCGCGGTTCTCATCCAGCCGGGTCATGGCAAACCAGCGCTCGCGCGGAATCTGGCGCGCGTTATTCATCGCGATCAGGCAATTGGTGTTGCACGGATTTCCGATGACGAGGATGCGTACATCGCGGGCGGCATTTTTTTGAATGGCCTGGCCTTGGCCGATGAAAATTTTGCCATTGATGCCGAGTAAATCCTTCCGCTCCATGCCGGCTTTACGCGGCACGCTGCCGACCAGCAACGCCCAGTTCACATCGCGAAATCCTTCGTTCAAATCGGCGCTCGGCGTGATCGATTTCAGCAATGGAAAGGCGCAATCCTGTAGCTCCATCACCACGCCGTCGAGCGCGGCGAGCGCGTTCGGGATTTCGATCAACGTGAGCGCAACCGGCTGCTCTGGCCCAAACATCGCGCCGGAAGCGATCCGGAAAACTAACGAGTAACCGATCTGTCCAGCCGCGCCGGTGACGGCTACTTTAATGGGAGAAGTCATGGTCTCCATTTAGCCGCGGATTCACACCTTCGCCAGTGAGACGAGATCGCTCTTGTGCTGAGTACGGACGAGGAATCTCTATACTGGGAAGTTGCCTTTTCGCTTGCGCCGAAACATTCCTCGATTTCGCTGCGCTTACGATGGCTGCATCGATTTTTCGGAATGCACGAATCATTCTGCCGGATGCGATACGGGACGATCTCGAGCTCGTCGTACATAATGGGAGAATCAGCGAGCTGCGGCCACGCAGCGATATGCCCGGCGCCATTGACATGGATGGCAATTATCTTGCGCCGGGATTTGTTGATCTTCACGTCCACGGCGCTTTCGGCCGCGATACCATGGAGGCGAGCGCGAATGCGTTTAGCGCGATTTGTGATTTTCACGCCCGCGGCGGCACGACGTCCTTGCTCCTGACAACGGCGACGGCGCCTTTTGTTGACATTCTTGCCGCACTTTCGGCCGTTCGTGACGCCAGCATACCGCAGATCGCCGGAGTACACATGGAAGGCCCTTTCATCTCGCGCGAGAAAGCCGGGGCACAGAACGCGGCATTCATTTGCCCGCCCATGCCTGCTTTGGTCAGGCGGCTGCTGGAAAATCGCGATGTGATCAGGCGAATCACGATCGCGCCGGAAGTTGAGTACGCGCCTGAGGCTATCGCGCAGTTTGCTGGCGCCGGGATTAATGTCAGCGGCGGGCATTCCGATTGTTGGGATGAGCAGGCCCGTACGGCTTTCCAGCGGGGCATGCGCAGCGTTACGCACACGTTCAATTGCATGTCTTCAGCCCGGCGCAGAGGCATCCATCGTGTCGCGGGAATGCTTGAGTTTGCCTTGAGCGAGCCGGCAATTTCCTGCGAGCTAATCGCGGACGGGCACCATGTTTCGCCGACACTGATGCGCATGGTCTATTGGGCGAAAGGCGCGCTCGGAATCTGCCTTGTCACGGACGCCACCGCTGGCGCTGGTCTCGCCAGTGGCACAACGTTCCGGCTCGGCGGCCGCGAATGCGTACTCGAGAACGGCGCCTGTTTGCTCGCCGACAAAACTGCGCTGGCCGGTAGTGCGGCGACGATGATCGAGCTGGTGCGCACAATGGTCCGCGACGCCGACGTGCCTTTACATGAGGCGATCGCCATGGCCTCGAGCAATCCGGCGCGCGAAATCGGGCTGACTGCGAAAGGGCAGATCGCCGCCGGAAACGACGCCGATCTGGTTGTACTTTCGCCGGAGCTGCTGGTGAAGCAGGTGTTCGTGGCTGGCCAGGCCATCACCACGCCAAACGCGAGCGGCACATAGCCCGCGTTCCCTCCTGCTTTCTCTCAGAACTCGTTCAGACGGTCTGCCCGGCGGCCTTCAGCTGCTTGATGGCATCGCGCAACTCGGCCGCGCGTTCGTAGAGCTCCTTGGCGATCGCGCTTTCCATCTCCCGCTGCATGATCTCGAGCTTGCTCCGCGGCCGTTTCGCGCTGACTTCCTGAAGCCATTCTTCCAGGAAGGCGATCTCACTGCTCTTCGACGAAAGCTCGGGAAAATTCGACTGCTGGAAGAACTCGAGGATGGCGTCCCGGCCGCGCTCGATTTCGCGAATGGCTTCGTTGAACTTCGAGCCGTTGAGCAGGATGGACGCTTTGGCGCGCGTGTTCATCATCAGTACATAGGGGCGGAACTGCTGGAAATTCCAGATCATCTCATCGCGCTCGGTGTGCTGATCCACAAACCCGAAAAGGTCCAGGTTACGCTGGGTATCGCGCACCACACCGGCAAAGTCATTCAACTGAAACAAGCTGACGTAGCGATGATAGTACTGGATCGCTTCCTGTTGCAGCTCCGAGCATTCGTCAGCTGTAAGATGGTAGGTGTCGCCGGAGGCTTCGGCCATTTCGGCCCGGTTCTGGTGGTAGGCGAGGAGTGACTCGCAACCATGCGGCCGCTGCCCATCGGGACGGCCGAGCATCTCCATCTGGAGTACACCAAGGTCAATCCGCAGCTGCAATTTCTCGCGGCCATCCAACCCCGCCACCTTCCGGACCTTGATCATGCCCGGCTCGTGCGGCCAATCCCTTAAGACCGTATTTAAATCCAAGCTCATGCTGTTAAGAATGATCGATCACGCGCTGTCGCTTTGTCAACGATGGTGAATGTTGGACGCGAACAGCCGACGTTCGTTCAATGCATCCCGGCTGGCGCGAGCGGCGCCGCTCCTGTTGCTACGTTGCTCATTCCGCCGCAGTTTCGCGCGTGCAAGCCGAGATAGACGCATTTCTGGGCGAGTTGGCGGTCGAGCGCGGACTGTCAACCAACTACCAGCTTTCCACCGGCCGATCGCTTAATGACTTCGCGGAATGGTGCCGTCGTCATGAAATAGGAGGCGCAAGCGAGGTCACGATCGATCATATCACGCGTTATCTTGCTGAGCGGAAACGTGGGGGCCTCGCCGCTGCTTCGCTGAAGTTAATCATCGTCGCGCTGAAAATCTTTTGCCGGTACTTGCTGGCGCAGAAGTTGATCGAGCAGGATCCGACCGAGACGCTTTCGCTCCCAAGAATCGAACGGTACTTACCGGAAACGTTAAACGAATTGCAAGTGGAGCAATTGCTTGGCGCGATCGACACAAGCGCCCCGCTCGGGTTGAGAGATCGCGCCATGGTCGAGCTGCTTTACGCCAGTGGGTTGCGCATTTCCGAGCTTGCAACTGCCCGCCTGGAAAACTTCCGCGACGAGGAACGCACAATTCTCGTACTCGGCAAGGGCAATAAAATGCGCCTTGTGCCATTCGGCCGGAAAGCAGCGGAAGCGGTCGCGGCATATCTTTCGATCGAGCGTCCAAAACTGGTAAACCGAAAAAGCGGGAACGAGATTTTCCTCTCCGCGCGCGGGACAAAGCTGACCCCGGCTCGCATTTGGCAAATCGTGAAAGCGCAGGCGAAGCGATCCGGTCTGGAAACAAACATTTACCCGCATCTGCTGCGGCACAGCTTCGCCACTCACCTCCTCAGCAACGGGGCGGATTTGCGCATTATCCAGGAAATGCTCGGTCACGCCGATATTTCCACCACCCAGGTGTACACGCACGTGGACCAGCAACGCCTCAAAGCCGTGCACCGGAAATTCCACCCTCGCTCCGGCGCTTAATCGACTCAGTTCCGCGGAAAGAAAGGTCGCGAGCGGACCTCGGCACCGAGTACAGTAACGGCGTGAAGCGGTTCCTTGTCATCGGCGGCGTAGTTGTGATCGGTGCGCTGGCGCTGCTCTTCATTTTTCAGCAGCGCAACTCCCATGACGTTTTCGGCGTTGCCGGCTTGCTCCCAGAGAATACCGCGCTGCTGCTGCACATTCCTGACGCGGAGAAAGCGCGCGGAGACTGGCAGCAGACTGACTTGTTCCAGCTCTACCACGAGCCGGCGGTGCAGGATTTCCTGCGAACGGCAAAGGCAGAGCTACGTGCCAGAGGTGAAGTGTCTGATGTCTTGCGCGATTCGGCGGTACTCCGGCTGCGGGACATATTTATCGCGACGAGCAGCATCGACCCGCTGCGCCTCGCCGGCGGCTTTGAGTTTCGCGCGGGTGAGGCTGAATCCCACAGACTTATCGAGGCGTGGAAGAATCGATGGCTCGGTGCTAATGCCATGCACGACAAGGTTGAGTACCAGAAGCACGCGATCGAGATCACGACAACGCCGCGCCTGACTCTCGCTTCAACGTTCGTCGGCCACCGTTTTTTTGCCGCGACAAGCGTCGATGATCTGAAAACTCTGCTCGATCGCTTCGATGGCCGGAGTAAATCGTCGCGCTTGAGCGCCGAAGGGAACTTCCGCACTGCGATGAGGCAAATGCCGTCCGGCTACGCCGCGCTTTTGTACGTGCAGCCGCAGATGTTCGCCCGCAAGTTTGCTGCACTCCGCGCCGAGGCTCGGCGCGTCCCGGCACTTGCTGGAGAAACGTCACAGATCCGAAGTTTTTCCCATGCGCTGGTGTTCGAAGGGGCAAAGCTGCGCGAGGTGGATTTCATCCGGATGCCGCGAACAGGCGATCGCAAGCTCGCTCGTGACACGCTTGCGTCGGTGCCGGCTGACGCGCTGCTCTTCGTGGCAGCGGTTGTGAATTGGCAGTCACAGTTCGCCAATACCGAGTCGCGGAAGCGGATGCTGGGCGCGGCCGATCTTTCGCCAGCCGATGTCGCCGCAGCATTCGACGATCAGGTCTCGATCAGGGCGAAGTGGCCGCCTTCCGCCCGGCTGCCAGCCGTCAGCCTTGCTGTGCCCGTGCGTGATGCGGCTCGCGCCCGGCAAGTAACCGCCGCGCTGGCGGCGGCGAGTGGGTGGGAAAGCAACGTGCAGGGCAATTTCCAAGTTTTCGCAGCGCCGCCAAGCGGCCTCGCTCTGATGAGATTAGTGGCGGCACTTTCGGATAAAAAGCTGGCCTTCGCCTTCGACGTTCCAACTGCTGAGCGCGCCGCCGCTTCAGCAGCCGCCGCAAACAGCCTCGCGGCCGCGGCGAATTTCAAGCAGATGTCGGGTCTCGTGCCGCCCGCCCAAACGCTTTTTGCCTGGCTTGACCTGGGCACGCTGTACTCACGGCTGGACGCGACGCTGCGGCCGCTCTTGCAGATTAGCGCCGCCTTTTTGCCGGAACGCTCACAGCCGTTCGATGTCGCGAGACTGCCGGCTGCGGCCGTCGTGGCAAAACATCTGGGAACGGTAATCGCATCGCAAATGTATGTTGATGAGGGATATAGGCTGGAATCCGTGGGCAGCATCACCTTCGATCAGGCGGCACTTGTCGCCGCAGGCGCGTATGCGGGTTCAGCGATTTTCGGGAAAAAGGGGCCTTGGAGCGCGCATTCGGGCGTTGTGCCCGTCCCAGCCTCGCCGGCGCCCACGCCGTGAGGCATCCGCAGACGCGCATCTTGCATTTATTGTGAGCTTTGCCGCAGAAATGTGCTGCTTTTCTGCCCGGACGTGCTATCGTTCGCCCTCTATGGCTATTCTTAAGAAAAACGCATTTTCCCGCCGCGTTCCCGACCTTGTCACTGAGGAACTTGTGGCTGTGCTCTCTCGGCGCGCGTCGTTTGAGTTCAAACAGCTCTTCGACATCGTGCACGAAAATCTTCGGGCACGCAACGCCGCCAGCGGGGGCGAGGAAATGCTGCGCCTGCGCGCTTACGAGAAGCTTCAGAATCTCGTGGCACGCGGAGCGGTGAAGAAGAATGGCAAAAAGTACAAGGGTTTACCTTCGGCACTGGCCAGCGCGGTCGCGCCCCAGAATGGTCACATGCCCGCAGGTGTAAAGTAGTCTTCAGCCGCTCAGCGAATGCTGCGCGAGTATTTGCCGGTTCTGCTTCAGATCATTGTCGCGGTGGGTTTCGCCGTATCCGCGCTGGTCGTGAGCGTCATTCTGGGGAAAACCGGAAGGCGCAATGGCACCAAGGACACGCCGTACGAATGCGGCATGGTACCGGAAGGGGAAGTACAGCCGCGTTTCAGTGTGAAGTTTTACCTGGTGGCGATGCTCTTCATTCTGTTCGACCTGGAGATTGTCTTTATGTACCCGTGGGCGGTTGTTTATCGCGACGCGATCCGGCATGGCTCGGTCATCTTCTGGAGCATGCTCTCGTTTGTATCGATCCTGATGGTCGGGTACATCTACGCCCTTAGAAAAGGCGTGCTGGATTGGAAGAAATCCTGACCCGTGCTCGTAATCGTGCTCGTGCTCGATCTGCCCCATCTTCCGATTACGAGCACGATCAGGAGCACGAGCGCGAGTTAGGCTTGCGCCACTAACCCAACCCGCCTAATAGCTGTAGCCCCCGCATGGTTCACCACGTCGTCCTCATCAAACTCAAGCCCGAAGTCACGCCCGCACGGGTGGAGGAGATGATGATGACCACGCGCATGCAACTACTTAAAATCCCCGAAGTACTCAGTATCAAATGCGGCAAGCGTATTCATCCGGAGATGCCGTGGCAGTTTTTCTATGCCATCGATTTTGAGTCGATGGACAAGTTCGAAATCTTCAGGGAAGACCCGATCTACGTGAAGTTTGAGGCCGAGACGATCCGGGCGAACACGGCGGAGTCGCTCGTACTCGACTTCGAGATGGACCCGGGGCGAGACGTCCGCTTTTCCTGAGGCGTTTCGCACCAACGCCGCCGGCAACCAGGGCAGCTACCGGCGGCTAGAGCTTAGCGAACCAGCTATTTTAGCGTGATTTCGCGCATCACTACGTGGCGCGTGATTGCGCCAGCAGCGCGAGCATGATGAAGACGGCGAGAGGCGTCAACAAATTCCGTTTTCGAGGAACTTGGGACTCGCCAAGGGATGCACGGACCTTTGTCCCCTGTTTGCTGGTCGATCCCCGTGGTTAAGTAGCCGATGCGCCTCGGCTATGCTTACTCGCGTTACCCCGTACTCTCCCAGACGTTTTGCGACGCGGAGATGCTCGAGCTCGAACGCCGCGGCCATAAGATTGTCCTCGGCTCATTGTACCCGCCCAAGACAGAGCTGCGGCATGAGTACCTGGCAAAGCTCCGTGCACCGATTCATTATGCGCCGTCATCGCGTGACCTCGACAAGCTTGCGCGTAAAGCAAAACGTCGGGGCCGCTGGCCTGCAAAATTGGTAGCTGAACACGAGGAACGCTTCGGCGCCGAGTACAAAGCATCGCTGCGCGCTCGCAACGCTTTGTTCTTCGTGGAACTCTTCGAACGCGAGCGCGTCCCGTACTTTCACGTTCATTTCGCCAATCGAGCGGCGCACACCGCGTTGTTTGTGAAAGAAATCAGCGGCATCCCATTCAGCGTGACGGCGCACGGCCAGGATTTCATGAGCGATCTGAGCAATGACGAACTGCTGCGCGAAATCTGCGCCGCGGCAGAATTCGTCGGTGCGGAAACAGACTTCAGCCGCGACCTGCTCGCCAGGCGCTGCCCCGCGTCAGCGCACAAAATATTGCGTATCTATAACGGGCTTGATCTCTCGCGTTTTCCCAAGCTGGATCTCGTTAGAAAACCGGCGAGCATTCGTCTTCTCAGCGTCGGAAGGCTTGTTCCGTTCAAAGGTTTCGAGACGTTGATCAACGCCTGTGCCGTCCTGCGCGATCTTGATGTTCACTGTGAACTAATCGGCGCCGGTCCGTTACGTGAGCAGTTACAAGCTCGCGTGGATGCCGAAAATCTGCGGGAGCGCGTTCACTTCGCCGGCGAACGTTCACAAAAGTACGTACTCAGCACGATGCGCGATTGCGACATTTTCGTTCTCGGGGCGCAACTCGATGAGCGCGGAGCGAGCGACGTTTTCCCTACCGTCATCGCCGAAGCGATGGCCTGCGGTAAGCCCGTGGTGTCAACGACAGTCGCCGGGATTCCGGAGCTTGTGGTGAATGGCGAAACAGGCTTCCTCGTTCATCCCGGCGATGTCTCCGCACTGGCTGATGCGATTCGTCACCTGGCAAGCGATGAAGACGGGCGGCTCCGGTTCGGGCGAGCCGGGCGACTGCGCATCGAGCAGAACTTCACCATCGAGAAAACGATCGAGCCGCTGCTGGAGCAGTTTCAGAAAGTGCTCTCGTACTGAGCTGTGGATGACATACTCAGATTGACCGGCGGGGGAATTCTGGCAGGAATGTCGCGATGACCAACAAAGCCATCGTGCTCGCGGGCGGGGCCGGTTCGCGCCTCTTCCCGCTCACCCAGATCGTCTGCAAACAACTTCTTCCGGTCTATGACAAGCCGATGATTTGTTACCCGCTCGCCACGCTCATGCTAGGTGGGCTGCGCGAAATTTTAATCATCTCCACGCCGAAAGATTTGCCCATGCTGCGGCAGTACCTTGGCGACGGATCGCGTTTGGGAATTGAGCTATGCTACGCGGAGCAGCCCAGGCCCGAAGGGATTGCGCAAGCATTCATCATCGGCGCGGAGTTCATCGGTGATGGCGGCGCGACGTTGATCCTGGGGGATAACATTTTCTACGGGAAACTCGATTTCTTCCGAGACGCGCTGAGCATCGAGCGTGGCGGCTGCATTTTTGCCTACCAAGTACGCGACCCGGAGCGCTACGGCGTGGTAGAGTTCGATGATTCGGGACATGCTATTAGTCTCGAAGAAAAGCCGCGGCAGCCGCGCAGCTCATACGCCGTGCCCGGACTTTACGTGTTCGATGATCGAGTGGTGGAGTTTTCGCGCGCGCTTCGTCCTTCGGGGCGCGGTGAAATCGAGATCACTGATTTGAATTTGCGCTACATGGAAACCGGCGAGCTGCGCGTGAAACGACTGGGCCGAGGCATTGCGTGGCTGGATACCGGCACGCCGAACAGTCTGCTCGAGGCGAGTAATTACATCGCCACGATCGAGCAGCGGCAGGGACTGAAGATCGCGTGCCTGGAGGAGATCGCGTTACGGATGGGTTTTATCGAGCAACGGCAGCTCTGTACGTTGATCGACGCCGTGCCGAAGGGTGATTACCGCGAATACCTCACGCGAGTGGCTGAAGAGTCGCCGCTCTCGCCGGGCGAGACCTAGCTATTTGCCGAAGATCAGTTGCTCGATGCCGCGGAGGAGATGCTCGATGCCGACTGGCGCGGCTAGAAACGCGTAGCCGGCCATAGTACCGGCAAAGAGGAGGTCGCGCTCCGAGATGAAGTTGCTCAGGCAGAGCAGCGGCGTATCGCGCAGGTCGCCGTCGCTTTGCAGTTGTTGCGCCAATGTTTCGCCGTCCTGGCCGGCAGCGGCTTGATCGACGACGATGAGATCGGGGTGGAACCAGCGCGCGACTTGCAGCGCGAAGGCCGTGTCATGTTCTTCGTGAATGGCGAAACGATCGGAATTCTCCAGCGCGCGCCGCACCGTGCCGGTGAGGCGCGGCTCGTGATCGATGAGAAGAATCTTCTTACGCGATTTCGACACGCGACTTGCCTGAGCATCGCGTATGCCAGCATCAGAGAAGTGAAGAGACGGTATTGATGGTGAGCGCGAGAATGATGGTATTGAAGGCGAAGGAGAGTACGCCATGCAGCAGCACGAGCCGTCGCATTTCGCGCGAGGTCACCTGCACATCCGAGACCTGGCAGGTCATGCCGATGACAAATGAAAAATAAGTGAAATCGCGGTAATCGGGCAGCTCTTCCCCGGGGAACTGCAGCCCGCCGCATTTCTTCGCGAGATTGTCGCCGTAGAAATTATGCGCGTAGCGCAGGCCGAAAACGCTGTGCATGAGCAGCCATGACAAAATTACCGTCGTGAGCGCGAGCAGGAGATTAAGGGTGAAATGTCTCTGCGCGTCCGGTTTTCCCTCGTGAATGAGAAAAGCGACCGCGAATACGGCGGCGCACGTCGCGATCACGACGAGAGCAAAAATAATGGTGCGGCCGGCATCTTGTTTCTGCGCCAGGGCACGGACTTGGGCGCATGAAGTTAGGGCGACCGCGATGGCGATAAGGAGAAGGCAGACGAAGGCAAACGCGTCGTAAGTCGCCAGTGAAATGATCCAGAGCGGATGACTGTGCAGCGCGACGCCGGTGATTCCGGCTGCGACCAGCGCGCACGCTACCCGATGGTGCGCATCCAATCTGGCAATGCCGCCCAAGGTTCGCTGCATTTTGGGACGAAACGAAATGGCGCGCCGCTGCGCAAGCGTGTAGTTCGCGCGCGAGCGGTCGCGTCGGTGGCAGACTGCAAGTCGAGTCACCGCGTGAAAGCGGCACCGCCGTCACGTGCGCGTTCCGTTGAATCGAAAAAAGAGCTAAACGGCTTGTTGAGGCGACGCTTCCTCCGACCTCGCTTTGGCGCGATGCAAAAGCCGGATCGACCCGGTGAGGCATGCGATGAGCCCGGGCGCCTCAGCCAGCGCGCGATGACGCAGCGGTCTCTCCTCGTCGTTGGAAACGGCTTTCCAGCGCAGAAGGTTGAGCCGTTTCGCGACTGCGCCGTTCACCGAACGTCTTCGCTCCCGCGATGTTGTTGCTGCTTGCCCAAGGCCGAATCCAACGCCGCCTCGATGCGGTCGATTACTTCGTTCAAGGGGACCTGGGATTCTGGTGTGCGATAGTACCCAGCGTAGCGCCCCCGCCGGTCGTCAAGACTGCGCAAGGCACGCCTGAACGCTTCGACGCAGCGAGCAATCTGTCTGGTTAAGCTCGGCCTTTCTCGAGGAATATGAGTACGGCAGCATCGAACATGCCGCGTGCCGTGATCGAGGATTCCAGCAGCTCACTACTCAGGCCATCCGGACAGCGCCGCGCCCTCACGCAACTCCGGCCAGCGGTCTTGCAGGCACAACCGGAGCAGAGCGGCATTCCGCCACTGCTCAGCGTACTCAAGCCGATCGATGGTAAGCAGCCCGACGACCTGCCGCAGCAAATCACTCGGTTGTTCGATGTCCAGATCAGACCAGCCGAGGGAAAATGAAACGGCGTTGTCGATCGGCAAAAGTAAACGAATGCCATGACGCTGCGATCCAATGGTGTTCATACCTTGTGAGGTTGCCGGCGTTGTTCGCGTGAAGAGGGAGTTCGGTAGGGAGCGATTCACGCGTGCAAGTTTCTGAAACGACACCAGCGCCGGCAATCGGGCTGCGGGCGCTTGATTGAATGGGTTAAAATCTTAAGTCAGCGCCCATCGCCCGGAGTCGCGCTCGCCCGAGTTGCACGTTGAAAAAATTATCGCGCCATCGACACTGGGATTCTCGCGCGCGGGTTGGTAGCTCAATGGTAGAGCAGCGCCCTTTTAAGGCGTTGGTTGTGGGTTCGAGTCCCACCCAACCCACCCAACCACCTCACTCAGCGGAGCGTGATTTAAAAGTACCGGGGCTGGCGATGAACGCCGGCAGCTCGTGCAACGAATTCCGCGGTCGCTCGAGCTTAAACACGCGCATGCCGGCTTTCCGCGCGGCGCCCCAATCGCCTTCAGGGTCATCGCCCACGTGGACTGCTTCGCTCGCTGCCACACCGCTGCGCTCGAGCGCGCGCCGGTAGATTTCCGGGTCCGGTTTGTCGGCGCCGAGATCGCTGGAAATGAAGACGTGCCTGAAGAAATGCGCGATGCCGAGCTGTCGCAGGATCAGATGCAATCGCCGGTCGAAGTTTGAAATCACTGCGAGGGTGAACTTCGACGCCAGCGCCTCAAGTACAGCAGGCACGTCATCATACAACGCCCACACGCCGGGCGCGGCGAAGTGCGTGTAGGCCGCTTCGAAGAAAACTGCGCGATCGAAATCAAGCGGCACATCTGGCGTCGCCTTAAGTACTTCATCAACCAGCTCGCGCCACCATTGTTTATCATCCTCCTGGCGCGCCTGATCAGTCGCACGCCGGACTGGAGCATTCTTCCACGCGGACAGAAAGGCGCGGTCGAGCGCATCGGCGGACAAGTCGGTGCCGAGTTGGCGCGCCACGATGGCGTAGTGCTCGCCCACTGGTTTGGTGAGATGAAACAGCGTGCCGGCGCCATCGAAAAAAACGGTCGTGATCATTGAGTACGGCGAATGGCACTCGCGTGTGCGTCGGACGACGCCGAACGGGCAGCAATCGACCGCGCGAGCCAATCGGGTATGATCATGCTGGCGTGGAGTACAACGACCCGATCAACGAAAAAATTTTAGCCATCTCGGAGGACAAAATCGAGGGATTTGTGCGCGAACCGTTCCAGGAAATCGCGCTACGCAGCGGAGTTCCGGTAGCGATGGTGATGGAGCGAATCGCGGCCATGTTGCGCGCGGGCACGATCCGGCGCGTTCGGCAGACACTTCTGGCGACCAACCTGGCGCACGGCGCGCTGGTGGCGTGGAAAGTTCCCGAAGAAAAGATCGACGGAGCTTTCGATTGGATGTTTCAGCGCGATCCATTCTCCGGGCACGTGGTGTTGCGCTCGACTGACACGCTCACGGCCGGCTCTGAGTACAAGCTCTGGACCACAGTAAAAGTACCGCGCGGATTTTCGCTGGAACAACATTGCCGGATCGTGGCGGAGCAGGTCGGGGCAGAGCGTTTTCGCGTCATGCCGGCGAACGGCATTTTTACCCTTGGCGTGGGCCACGTTCGCCGCCGGAAAATCGAGCCGGGCAGCCGCGCCGAGAGGCCGGCCGCAATCA
>JAFASN010000096.1 GCA_019244415.1 Verrucomicrobiota bacterium
CGCCGGAAAAAATCGCTCACGCGGCGAAAGGGGGCAGCACCGGCGCAAAAATCTCGCTTTCGCAGCCGGGCGGCAACGGTGACAAAGGTCAGCTCACTATTTTCAATGCTGGCAGGACGCAAACGATTGATGTCGCCCAAAACCTGACGCGAAACATTCCGCTGCAAGGAACGGAATTGACGGCGCGCATCGATAAGTACTGGCCGGATTTTCGGATGATCAACGGCAAACCGGTGTCGGTCAGTGACGCTCCCAACAACGCCGCGGTTGTCGTGACGATTACCGGTCGCGGCGTTCCGGTCGATTCAGGAGATGCGCCGCATGGCGGTACTAACCCCCCGGAAATGAACGAGACAAACGCCGCGCAGAATCATCTCACCATCTTCATCGCCGATGATGATTCGCTTGCCTACGAACTGGCGTCGCGCAGAAATGGCGCGTCATCGGGCACGCTTGATCTCGGCAAGCCGCTCGTGACCGGCTGGGCCGACTGGCAGCTCGTCGCGGACAAAGTGTTGCCGCACGCGCAGCAGTGGATGGATTTCAGGCCAGCCGGTGCTGCGTCAGCCAACGATTTGCCTGACGGCGTGCGTGTGCGGGTCGAGCAAAATGGGCAAATGTTTGACCAATGGGTGCCGAGCGGCTGGCAAATCGCAATTCCCACGTCGCCACAGCCGCTCCCGATCGAGTTCGGCTTTCGCGCCATTCCGCTGCCGATCGCGCTCGAGTTGCTGAAGTTCGAAGTCACGCGGAACGAAGGCAGCGACGCGCCCGCCGGCTTCAAAAGTACAGTGCGCGTCTCCACCGCCGATGGAGAAAGTGCGGCGGGCCAGTGTTGGATGAACCACCCCTACAGTTTCCCGAACGCCTGGTGGCGCACATGGACGGGGATGACGTTTAAAATGTCGCAAGCCTCGTGGAATCCGGAAAACCTGAACCAGAGTACGATCCAGATTTTGCGCGATCCCGGCTGGTTGCTGAAATGGGTGGGCTCGCTGCTAATCGTCGTCGGCGTTTTCCTCATGTTTTACGTGAAGCAATTCCGCCGGCCATTGCGAACAAAGCAGACGCAACGTGCCGAGACGGCAGTGCCGGAACCAGCCGGCGTGTAGCGAATGTCTCGCGAGTATGTGCTCGAGCGCGCGGCGCACGCATTCCCGGGCGCGATCGATTACGCGGCGGAGCTGAATGAGCAGCAGCTCGCGGCGGTGACGGCATCTCCCGGACCGTTACTTGTCATCGCCGGCGCCGGGTCAGGCAAAACTCGCACACTCACCTACCGCGTGGCCTATCTGCTCGAGAACGGGATCGACGCGCGCAACATCCTGCTGCTCACTTTCACGAACAAAGCCGCGCGCCAAATGCTCGACCGCGTCGCCAACTTGCTGCCGGTGGATGCCGGCGGAATTTGGGGCGGCACCTTCCATTCCATTGGCAACCGCATGCTGCGGCGGCATGGCAGCGCGCTCGGGTACTCCAGCGGATTCACCATTATGGATCGGGAAGACCAGAAAGATTTGATCGCAACCGTGGTGGCAAGCGCAGGCATTGATCCAAAGGAAATACGATTCCCGAAAGCGGACGTGCTTGCCGACATTTTTTCCTTCGTGGTGAACACTGAACAGCCGATGGAAGAGCTGCTCGCGGAAAAGTTCCCGTACTTCCTGCCGCTGCTGGAGCCAATCAAAGATGTGCACGCGCGTTACGAGCGGAAGAAGAAGGCGACCAACTCGATGGACTTCGATGATCTGCTCGAGAAAACACTGCGTATGCTGCGGGAGCACGAGCACATCGCACAATGGTACCGGCGCCAGTTCCAGTTCGTGCTCGTGGATGAGTACCAGGACACGAACAAAATCCAGGCGGATTTCATCGACACCCTCGCGGCCGAGCACAAGAACGTGATGGTGGTCGGCGATGACGCGCAGTCGATCTACTCCTGGCGCGGCGCAAACTTCCAGAACATCTTGGAGTTTCCCAAGCGCTACCCGACGGCGCAGGTGTTCAAGATTGAGCTGAACTACCGCAGCGTGCCGGAGATTCTCGGTGTTGCCAATTCCGCAATCGCGGCCAACGTGCGCCAATTTCGCAAGAACCTGACCGCGGTGCGCGAATCGCGCGGGTTCAGGCCGGCGCTCCTGGCGCTGAACGATGGCAGCGAACAGGCGCAGTTCGTTGCCCAACGCATCCTCGAATTGCGCGATGAAGGCGTGGAACTGAACGACATCGCGGTACTATATCGGGCCCATTATCACGCGGTGGAATTGCAGCTCGAGCTATCGCGGCGCGGCATTCCGTACCAGATCACCAGCGGCATTCGCTTTTTCGAGCAGGCACACATCAAGGACGTGGCGGCGTTCATCCGCGTGGTGGCGAACCCGCGGGATGAGGTTGCCTTCAAACGCATGGTGCGATTGCTGCCTGGCATCGGCGGGAAAAGCGCCGAGAGTCTTTGGAATGCGTGGGAGAAATCGCTCGCAGCAAATGGCGAGGTCACCTCGTGGAGCGAGCGCCTGTCGAATCTCAACGTCAGCACGCGTTCGCGCAAGATGTGGGAGCAACTCGCGGCGACGCTGGAGGAAATGGCGCCGGATGGAACACCGAATCCGCCCAGCGAGATGATCACCTCCGTCGTGGAAGCGATCTACGACGATTACGCCAAGGCGAACTTCACCAACTACGAAATCCGCCGCGAAGATTTGAATCAGCTCGCCGCTTTCGCGCGGCAGTTCAACGACGTGCAGGAATTCCTCTCCCAGCTCGCGCTCATCTCCAACGTAGATGCCGAGGCCGCGCCGAACGCCGGTGCCGACAACGAAGCGGTGAACCTGTCATCCGTGCATCAGGCGAAAGGCCTCGAATTTCACACTGTTTTCGTCATCTGGCTCACTGACGGGATGTTTCCCAGCAGTCGCTCACTCGAAACGCGCGACGCCATCGAAGAAGAGCGCCGGCTATTCTATGTCGCGATCACGCGCGCGCGTGACGAGCTTTACCTCAGCTATCCGCACATGCGCCTCAACGCCGGGTATGGCGATGTCTTCCAGCGGCCCTCGCGTTTTCTCAAGGACATTCCGGCTGAGCTGATGGAAGAGTGGCAGATCAAACGAAACGAGTTTTCCCCCGCGAATCGACCCGATCGCCGGATTTGAGCCGGGCATTGAGAGCAATCGCTCAATAGCACATCGCAAGTTTACATCATTGGTTAGCTCGGCAGTATAGTGAACCTCTCTTCATGAAACGTTACCTCCCGTTCATCATCGTCGCTGCTGTCGCTCTACTCACTGTCGGCGCGGCAGCGATGCTCTACAATTCCAAGCGCAAGTCTTCTTCGGCGCTCGCAGCTTCATCGCCCGCGCAAACAGAGGAAAGCAGCAAATCCGCTACTGCTCACGTGCGCGGTGCCGCTGACGCGCCCGTGACATTGGAGGAATTCGGCGACTTTCAATGTCCCCCTTGCGGGCAAATGGCCGGCCCCCTCCGGCAGATTGAGAAAGAGTACGGAAAAAAACTGAGGGTAATCTTTTACAACTTCCCGTTTGATATCCATCAGCACGCGCGCGCCGCCGCTTACGCGGCCGAAGCGGCCGGTTTACAGGGGCACTTCTGGGAGATGCACGATCTGCTTTACCGCGAACAAGCTGCATGGAGCAATGCGCCCGATGCTGAGCGGTTGTTCGAATCTTATGCGACGATGCTCGGGCTCGACATTGGCCGTTTCAGGCAAGATGTGCAAAGCGAAGCCGTGAAACAACGCGTCACCGCGGACCAGCAGCTTGGAGCATCGCGCGGAGTCAAGAACACGCCCACGATTTTCGTGAACAAACATCAGCTGCCGCCCACTTCGCTCGGCGGCTCTGGTGTGCGGCAAGCAATTGATCATGCCCTCGCCCAAATCCCGCAGCGATAAACGCCAGAGTTCCGGGACGTGGACTGCTTCGCGCGCCCCGGTTATCGTTTACACTATTGCCGCCGTACTCGCCCTAGCCGGCCTGGCTGACGCCACTTACCTGACGGTGCAATCTCTCTCCGGCGAGACGGCAGTCTGCGGCGGCTCAGCCGATTGCTTTCGCGTGCTGGGCAGCGCCTACGCGAAAATCGGCTCGCTCCCCGTCTCCGCCATTGGTGCGCTGGCGTACTTTGGCGTGTTCAGCTTCGCGATCTTCGCGGCGTTCCGCTACGCACGGGCGCGGACGTTCTTCGTGGCTCTCGTCTGCGCCATGTTTCTGGTTACGCTCTGGTTCTTGTTCGTGCAGGCTTTTCTGCTGCATGCTTTCTGCCGGTTTTGTCTCTTCTCAGCCGCGATCGTGTTCCTCCTGATGGGGTTGGTGGTCGCCACGCCGCAGCGCGTCTGAGTACGGCAAACTCGGAGCCAGAAAAGCAAACGGCCGGGTTCGTCCCCAAACCCGGCCGCCTGAAATGCCAACGACGCGCTTCTTATCCGCGCGCGAACTTCATCCGGAACAGCGCGAGGCCTATGAGGCCAGCACCGAGCAACGCCACCGTCATTCCGCCATCGGCAACGCCGGCAGCTCCGGTATTTGCCGAAAAGGTGAACGTGCCGCCCTTGCCGCTGGCGCTCTGGGTGGTAAAGGCCCACACGCCGCGCGTCGGATCATAGTTGTTCCCGCTGATGATGCCGGTGCCCTTGATCGACAGGAAGTTGTTGGTCTGCATCGTCACCGTTGACGTAAGCAGGTCGAAGGTGAAGCCGCCCACGCTCCACAGAGAGGGAGTACTCGTTGATGGCGTGAAAATGTAGGGCGAAGTCATCGCCACCGCGCTGCCGATGGGGATGCCGCTGAAGCTGCCGGTATTCCCGCCGCCAACGGTTACATCGCTAAAATTTGTGACGGCGGTCGCCGTCGCGAGCGAATTGGTGTTAAACGTTGCTGTTCCGCTGATATTCAGCAGGCCGGTAATTTGCGCCGCCTGGGCGCCAGCGAAGGCCATACCGCAGGCCACCGCGATCACTGCACATGTTTTTGATAGCATCATATTTGTTCGCTTAGAACTCCCCGGTTTACGCGATTAGCAATTGCGATGCCAAACACATCTTACGCATGTAAGCTTCTACCCATCAGGCGTATACAATAGTATGCGAATAACGTGTGAACAACTTTAAACGCGCAAGGTGTAATCAGATCCGACACACCGATTCTCATGAAAAATTGTGCAGGTAAGTAGAAGCCGAAGCGCGAGCAGTTTGCGCAACAACACGCGCCGTTAATTGTTCCGACTTCCCTCGGAAAACAAATTATTGAATTTAATATCGAACGCAGAGCACGTCTGGTTTTTAGAAACGGGGCCTCAAAATGTGGTACTCAGGGGTGCGGAAAAGGCGAACACGGCACAACATGCTGTGCCCTGGCTTCGAGTACTCGAGGCTTGCTCCATCGAGCGTTGCCCTCCCGCGCTTCGACCGCTCAGCCGCGGCTTTCAAATCCGTGCGCCAGGTGCGCTGTTACTCGAGCCACATTTTTCCGCTCGAACCGTGCAGCTAGCAATCCGAAACGTAAGTACAGCGCGGGCCAGTCTGCTCCTTCCATTCGCCTCGTTCGGCTGCAATGCCGGTGGACAACCGCGCTCTTCATCGGATGATGCTGGTGCATGCCGGCTACCGCAGAAACGCAACTCGGCACCAAAGCTCCGAGCCGGCGCTCAGTGTTCATCCTGCGCTTCGGCAGCACCATCGTACTCTGGACCATCGCGCTGTTTATCGCCTTCTCGGGTTTCGAAGTCGCGTTTTGGGCTTTGATCAGTATTTTCGGCATGATCTCTCTCTGGGAATTCTACGGGATGCTCGATCATCGCGACCTCCCGAACTTCAAGCTGACCGCGATGATCTGCGGCGCGGTGATGTTGTGCGGGAGCTTTTACTACTTCGCCCGAATGGGCCCGGCGCACTCCTACGATTTCGAAGTCGCCACGCTTCTGTTTTTTCTGCTTACGGTCTTTACGCGGCAAATGTTCGCGCGGCTCAGGGACGACGCGCCTCTGCAGGCCATGGCTTATACGCTGTTCGGGCTGCTGTATGTTTTGTGGCTGTTTAACTTCATCACGAAAGTCCTGTATGTGACGCCGCGATCGCCCACCGGAGCCGTCACAGGGCAGTTCTATTGTCTCTACCTGATCGCGGTGACGAAGTTCAGCGACATGGGCGCGTATCTTACCGGCAGTCTCATCGGCCGGCACCCGCTCATTCCGCACATCAGCCCAAAAAAGACGCGGGAAGGATTTTTCGGAGCGCTGGGGCTCTCGCTTGTCGCCAGTCTCGGCCTTTACGGCTTAATGCCAGGTCATCTGGCGGAACTGAACTGGACGCACGCGACCATTCTCGGCCTGCTGCTCGGTTTTGCCGCAGTCATCGGCGATCTTGCCGAATCTATCGTGAAACGCGCGACCGGCGTAAAAGACTCGGGCAATCTTCTGCCCGGAATCGGAGGCGCGCTCGATCTGGTGGATAGTCTGCTTTTCACGGCGCCGTTGTTATTTTTCTATCTGCGGCTGGTGGTAAAAGTACCGTAGTTTTTGGAGCGAGTGATTCAACGCAAACGCGTGGTTGTTCTCGGCGCCACCGGGTCGATCGGGCAGAGCGCGGCGAAAGTCGCCCGCGATATTCCGGAGCGGATGGAGATCGCTGGTCTGGCCGCGCACACGAAGGCGCGCGAGCTCGCCGAGCAAGCTAACGAGTTCCGGCCAGGGGCGGTTTGCATTGTCGATGAAACGAAGGTCAACGAGCTTCGGGCGCATCTTAAGTACGAGCCGAAAATCTTCTGCGGCGAAGAAGGACTTTGCGAAATCGCGCAGGCTGTGCCGAGCGAGATGGTGCTGGTTGCAATCGTAGGCACCGGCGGATTGCGACCGGCGCTGGCTGCGACCCGCTCAGGCAAAGACCTGGCGGTCGCGAGCAAGGAAATTCTGGTCATGGCCGGCGAGATCGTCATGCGCGAAGCGCGAGCGCACGGCGTGCATGTGCTGCCGGTCGATAGCGAGCACAACGCGATTTTTCAGTGCCTGCATGGCAGCCGAGTCGGCTCATCTGCGACGGAGGAGGTTCGGCGGATTATCCTCACGGCAAGCGGCGGTCCATTCCGGCAAACGCCCGGCAGCGAGTTCCAAGGCATCACGGTGGAACAGGCGCTGAAGCACCCGACCTGGAACATGGGACCGAAGATCACGATTGATTCGGCCACGCTCTTTAACAAAGGCTTGGAAATGATCGAGGCGCACTGGCTTTTTGAGGTCGAAATGAAGCGGATCGAAGTCGTGATTCACCCGCAAAGCATTGTTCATTCAATGGTCGAATTCCCGGACGGATCAGTGCTGGCGCAGCTCTCGCATTCCGACATGTGTTTCCCCATTCAGTACGCCGTCACCTGGCCCGAGCGCGTGGCGAATTCGCTCCCGCCGCTCGATTTCGCGCAGCTGAGTAAATTGGAGTTCTTTGCCCCGCGTTACCACGACTTCCCGGCGCTGAACCTTGCCCGTCGCGCGGGGGAAATTGGCGGCACGCTACCCGCTGTTTTGAACGCCGCGAATGAAATCGCCGTCTCAGCTTTCCTCGACAACCGCATGAACTTTCCGAGTATTTCGCAAACGGTCGAAGCCGTGATGGCACGCCATCAGCCCGTTGCGCACCCCGACCTCGATGCCATATTGGCCGGCGACCAGTGGGCGCGCCGCGAAGCAGCGCAGCTCATTGAAGATAATTTGAAAACCAGAAAGCCAGAAAGGGTTTAGCTCCCTTACCTTCTGTTTCTGGTTTTCTGGCTTTCAAATTACCCATGCTTCTGCACCTCCTTCGCATCCTTTTCGTCAGCCTCGAAGTACTCCTGCTCTTCAATCTCCTGATTGTCGTGCACGAGATTGGGCACTTCCTGGCTGCACGCTGGCGCGGGCTTTACATCGAGAAATTCGGCATCTGGTTCGGCAAACCGCTCTGGAAAAAGACGATCCACGGCGTGCAGTACTCACTTGGCTCGCTGCCCTTCGGCGGCTTCGTCGCGCTGCCACAGCTCGCCCCTATGGACATGATTGAGGGCAAGGCCGATGTCGATCGGGCCAGGCTGCCGCGCATCTCTGTCCTTGATAAGATCATTGTCGCCTTTGCCGGGCCACTGTTCAGCTTTCTGCTCGCGCTGGCCTTCGCTGTGATTATTTGGATTGTCGGCCGGCCGGTGAGCGAATCCGAAGCGACCACCACTATCGGATACGTCGCGCCTGATTCGCCCGCGGCAGAGGCTGGCCTGCGCGCCGGCGACAAGATCATCGCAGTGGATGGCGACAAGGTGAGCCGCTTCGGCGGGATGAGCAACGACTCGATCAGCTGGCGCATTGTGCGCAGTGAAGGCGAAACAATCCCCGTCACCGTGGCGCGTACGAGCGGCGGGAAAACGGAATTACTCACCGTCAATCCCAGGCCGATCATTCCCGCCACTCGAGCCTGGATGCGCAAAAGCTTGCGGCAGATCGAGATTTTGCCAGCGGAAACTCCCGTAGTGGCAACGGTGCAGAACGATTCGCCGGCGGCAAAGGCGGGGCTAGAGCCCGGCGACGTTATTACCGGCATCAACGGCCAACCGCTGTACCACTTAAATGGCGTTGATGATTTCGTGCGCCAGCATCCCGGCGAACCAGTCCGGCTCAACGTCGAGCGTCACGGTTCCGAGATCACGCTCCCGTTCCAACCGGCGCTTCCGGTCATCGGCGAAGTTTCCAAAGACAGTCCGGCGGCCAATGCGGGCCTGCGCAAAGACGACATCATCCGCGCAATCGACGGCCAGGAGATGCGAAGCACATCAGCCGCTTCTGAGTACATACGCCATCATGCTCCGGGCCCGATCCGCTTCACCATCGAACGAGCGGGCAGGCAATTTGATGTGAACGTCATCCCGCAGGCGCCCGAGGGCGAGACGCAGCCGCGTATCGGCGTTATCTGGAGCGACAACATCGGCATCGAGCCAGACGCTTATGGCCGCCTCACCCGTACTCATCCGCGGCCGCTCGAACAAGTACGCGCCGCCGCGCTGTCCGTCGTCAACACGTTCGCTGCCATCGCTTCGCCGAAATCAGACGTGAAACTCCAGCACATGAGCGGACCCGTGATGATGCTGCGCGTTTATTACGTGATGTTCGAAGCGCACGACGGCTGGCTTATGGCCATATGGTTCAGCGTCGTACTCAATGTGAACCTGGCGCTGCTGAATCTCGTCCCCATGCCGGTACTCGATGGCGGCCACATCATGCTCGCCCTGGTGGAAGCGGTGCGGCGCCGTCCCGTGAATGCGCGCGCCCTCGAGCTCGTGCAAACTGCCTGCGCCGTTATTCTCATCGGCTTCATGGTTTATATCGCCTTCTTCGACGTGCAGGACCTTTTCGGCCACAGCACAACCCCCAGGTTTGCGCCGAAGAGCTCGGACACGAGTCGTTAGAGATCGTGTGACGCAACCGAAAACATCCAACGGGTAAGCGAAGTCCTGTGCTACGCGACGGCGGCGCTGGTCGAACCGGAGCAGTCAGCCGGCTGATTGCGGCGAACGGCACGATCAATTAAATTCATTCGCAATGACCGTAAGGGAAATCCGCGAGCTGTACTCAGCCGCGCCGTTCAAGCCTTTTGAAATAGTGCTGACGAACGGAACGCGGTTACTCGTCGACCATCCCGAATTTCTGTCGTTCTCACGCGATTTCCGCACCGTGTACGTGTCAAAGCGCAACGGGGGTGCCGACCGTGTCGATGTGAAGTTGATCGTCGCGCTGGACGAGTCACCAAACGGAGCACGCAAGCGCAAGCAGTGAGCTACTGCGCAAATCCTCTTGCCTACCAACGCCGCGCGACGCGCGAAGTGCGTGTGGGCAACGTTGGTATCGGCGGCGAGAACCCGATTCGCGTCCAGTCGATGATCACCTGTGACACGATGGACACGGCCGCGTCCATCACGCAGACGACGGAATTGGCGGCGGCCGGTTGCGAAATCGTGCGCATCACCGCGCCCACGGTAAAGGACGCGGCCAATTTGGAGCACATCGTGCGCGGCTTGCGCGAACGCGGCTGCGCTGTGCCGATCGTCGCCGACATTCACTTCAAACCCGAAGCGGCCATGGAAGCGGCGAAGTGGGTGGACAAAGTACGGATCAATCCGGGCAATTACGCCGACTCGAAGAAGTTCGTCACGCGTGAGTACACGGACGAGCAGTACACGGCCGAGCTGGAGCGGATCCGGCAGCGTTTCACGCCGCTGGTGTTGCTCTGCAAGCAGCGCGGCATTGC
>JAFASN010000069.1 GCA_019244415.1 Verrucomicrobiota bacterium
GTGATTTCTTCTTCTTCGGTGTAGCCGATTTGTGCGCGGCAGGCGATGGAGTTGCCCGCTCCTCGTCCTGTGCTGACAACAACGGCAGCGCCACCGCGATCAGCGCCATCGCGAAAACCGCAACGAGGAATCGCATCACGCCGCGACCGGCGCCGCCTGAACGGGCTGGGCTTTGCGCTCGTGCTCGCGCCGCAGGATCGCGTTCAACTTCCCTCCCAGGAGCAGCAGCAGACAAGTGAGGTACATCCAGGTCAGTAACATCACGATCGATGCCACCGCCAGGTAGGTCGGGTTGTAGCGATCGTACTTGCTGACGTAGAGCTGGAACAATTTCGTGACCACAATCCAGCCCAGGGAAAACAAAATGGCGCCGGGCAAGGCCTGCCGGACAGTGAGGTAATTCTCAGGCGTGACCAGGTACAACAGCAAAGCGAGACCCACCAGGGCGATCGCCGTGAGCGGCAGGTTTAACGCCGCCACCCATTCCTGCAACGGAATGCGCAGCTGAAAGTTTACCTCCGCAATGCCGGCGAGCCTCTCCCCGAACACAACCACGTTGAAGCACACCAGGATGATGATTCCAAACCAGAACAGCAGGAAAAAGGAGATGATGTACTTCGACCACCAATGGCGGTCTTCCACCACGCCGTGAGTCTGCGTCAACGCCCGAGAAATCGTGGCGATGAACGTTGTTCCCAAAAAGATGCCGAGCGCGATTTCTACGCTCGAGAAAAACCGCTCCGACCCTGTGAGTACCACGTTCGCCAGCGCGGCGTCCAGGATGTCCTGCACCTTCTCATCTGGCGGCATGAAATTTTTCAGGATCACGAACATATGGTGAAGCTTGGCTGGATCGGTGCCGAACAGCCCGAGCAAATGCCAGAGGAATAGCAGGCCTGGCGCGAGGGCGAAGATGAGCTGATACGCCATCTGCGCGGCCAGCCCGGTGGTATTGTCCGTGGCTGTTTCCCACACCAGCCGGCGCCCCGCACGCCCGATCAGCCGCAGCATTTCCATGGTGCGCAAGTGTACTTTGCCACGCACAATAATCCATCGCGCACGCAAAATTTGCCTGTGGCAGGCACGTCAGCGGCGGTTCCCGTCGAACCGTGCGCAACAATCGTGATCGCGAATGCCACGCACAAAGACTCGCGGCCTGAAAATTACACGCTAATTTCCCCGCTAATGCCGGCATAGCTCAGTTGGTAGAGCAGCTGATTTGTAATTCGAAATTGGGGTTTTGCTGGTATTGATTATTGCTTGCTTTACTTTCACAGCCAGTTACTTACGCCGGATCTGCTTTAGCTACAATTAGCTCTGATGTGCTACGTTTTTGACCTGCCGTGTACAAAGGACGCGTACAAAATAAGGGAAGTCTCCGGTGATTTTGTAGTACGGGCGGTTGCCGCTTTCGCGTTCGACCTTCCGAATTACGTTCTGCGACACGTGCCGGCGTAGCTCAGTTGGCTAGAGCAGTCGATTTGTAATCGACCGGTCAGGAGTTCGAATCTCCTCGGCCGGCTTTCTTTGATTCTGACAAGTCAGAAGCGCGTTGTCTCCAATTTCTCCATGAAGTCGAAGATGCGATTGCCTGGCGTGCGCGGCGGGAAGAGTTCCTGCACAGGAATCTTTAGGACTTCGGCTAAATAGAGGAGGGTCTTGTCATCGACGTACGACAAACGCGCCTCGATTTTCGAAACGCCGCTCCGGCTGATGTCGAAGCCAGCGATTTGGAGTTTCGCTGCGAAGGTGGATTGCGACCACCCTAGCGAATAGCGGCGGCGTCGCACTTGTGGGCCGACGTTGTTCTTGTAACGCATGCCGGCTCTTTCGTTAGGCTGCAGCGGTTTTTGTTTCGGCCGTTTCGAAACTCACGCGCGGTGAAGCTTTGGTCTGGCAGATCTCAATCAGCTGCCGAGCATCTCGTGCCGACAGAGCATCGCGGGTTTCTTCGCGAAAGTCGGCGACTGGTCGCAGGAAGTAGACGGATTCGAAAAGACGATCGACGCATTCGCCAGCGAGGGCGATGACTTGATCGAACGTTTCACTTTCCGAGTCGATTAGCGACGTAATCGCGGGCGCCGGAAAATTGATTCGCGCAATGCAGCCGTCTGCGCCGCTGGCGGTCCACCGCGACCCACCGTTATCGGTCGTGGTGAATTCTTTTTCGTGGAGACGGGCTTCGCGGACGAGGCTGGCCTTCAGAGTTTTCAGCCGTTCGTTTTGCTCCGTGATTTCTCGATGGAGGCTGACGGCTTCTGTGACAAGGTTTTTTAATTGAGCGTTGGTCATAGAATTTTCGGTTGAGATTTCCTGCCGCGCTCGCTCTGGCGCACTTGCTCCAGAAGTCGCGCGACACGAAGGCTCTACACCCGGTTTTTTGCCGACGTGATCCGGGGCCGACCGAACATTCTCCAATGTTCTCAGATAGGGGAACGCTGTTCTTCAGCGACTTACGAAAGTTTTTGACGATTGCGATTTCGCTCTGTCCGACCAGGAACGAGGGCTGTCATAAGCTCTCCTGCGGCGAAGTGGCCATTGCTTCAGAATTGCCAGTTACGTTCACCTGAACGTATATTTCGGTCGCTCAAGAAAGGACAAAAAACCAATGATCGAAGAAGCCTACAATCATCGGATTGAATCCGCCGGCAACGGACCGTTTTCCGACACAACCACAATCGCTGCGCTAATCTTTCTGGCCGCGAAGTTTCCGCACCGTCAGTTCAACAGCGTCGAACTCAGCGTCCTCTCAGGGATCGGGCGCACAGCAATGTCGCAAATCAAAAATGCGTCAGATACGCCCTTCTCCCTCGGCAAATGCACGCTCCAGCGACTTGATTCGTGGCTTGCCATGCATCCTGGTTTCAAGCAACAATGAAAGGCGGATCGCTTGGAGGGATCACGTATGGCCAGAGGAATCCGCAAGAGCATCACGATCCCTGGCCTGCTCGCATCGGCGGTGAAGCAGCGCTGCACCGAACTCGGTTACTCGATCTTCGCGCCGTACGCAGTGGAGTTGGTTTGTTACGACCTTCGCTCCGATGCGCATCACACGATTACGCTCGAGATCGCGCGCGATGCGCACGCAGCTCAGGACGGCGTCGACCGCGAACTCGTCTCTTCCTACCATCCTGGTCAGCCGCGAAAAGGATTGCTGGTGCAGCTCGTCGCAACCATTGACCATCTACAGAGTATCGCCGCGGGTAATCGTCACGATGCCGCGCCTCCACTTAGTGCAGTACAAGAACGCGTCACATTTCCGGCCGACATCTGGGAGCTCACCGACTCGCGGTGGAAGAGTCTCGGCTATCCATCAATGTCAGCGTACATCACGGCATTGATCCGATACGACCTGCTCGTGAGCGGACCCCACACGTCGAAGACCGCTGATGTTCGCTCCAAGGTGCAGCGCAAACTCACCCGTAAGACTCTCGCCGATCGTCGCAAAGGCCGTCGGCGGAAAACCCTGCTCGATCACTTGATCGAAGAGAAACAAGGCCGGCCAGTGCCGCCGGAAGAACTTGAACGCGTGAAAGCGAACATCGCGCAAGAGCTTCGACGCATTTCACTGGCGCGCTGACGCTTCAACATTCATCAGCGAGAGGGCAACTGCTCCTCCAGCGCAACCGATACGCACCGCCCACTGCGGAGCGAGCACAGTCAAGGTGGAGCGCAGGGCAGCGAGCAATACCTTTACGGCGCGCAGCGAGCGATATAATCGTTGTTCCGGTTGCCTGCGAGTAATCGTTGTACGTGGGCCCGACAACTGCGACTCAACGGTACATGTGATTGCCTGAATAGTTACAGCGAGCTACAAGCTCTCGCGCAAATGCGAATCTGCCGTTCAGGTGTGCAAACACAATGTTGATGCTGAGCATCCCTTGGCAGCCGACGAACGAAACCAAGGCCACGCGATCGTTGGCCACCAAGTGGACATGATCGCGCCGAAAATCAGTAGTGCCCGGAACCCAGACTTTGCACAAGACAAGCACAGTCATTATGCCGCACGTCATTGACATGAGGGTTCGTCCCGTCGCGACCGCGCGTTATGACTGAGTCATCTTAAAACTCTTTATTCGGCGTGGAGCGCTTCCATCGGTTCCACGCGGCTAGCCCGGCGTGCGGGCAGCCAGCAAGCGACCAAGCAGACAATAGTCATGATGGCCGCCGTCGCGGCGAACGTGACGGCATGAAGGGGCGGAATACCGAAGAGGAGGCTTTGTAACGCGCGGCCGGAAAGCACGGCCCCAATGAACCCGATTACCGTTCCCGTAATTAACAAACGCAATCCGATTTTCAGAAACTGCGCCGCGATCTGATGGCGCTGAGCACCCAGAGCCATTCGAATTCCAATCTCGCGGCGACGTTGCGACACTGCGTAGCTCAGGACGCCGTAAGTTCCGATTGCCGCCAAGAGCAACGCGACACCGGCAAAGACGCGAGCAAGAAGCGCAGGTGAGCGCCGCACGATGAGACTGTCTGCGATACGCAGATTCATCGAGCGGATGTCATCGATTGATAAACTCGGATCAGCCGCGCGGACCAGTTTGCGCAACGTCTCGGCGAAGGCTTCGGGACGCTGCAGTGTGCGCGCGATCACGAAATAGTACGAGTTATCCGAATAAGTGAGCGGCAGGTAAATCGCGCCTTGGCCGTGCGGCTCCGTCAGGGCCGCCTGTTTGATGGTGCCGACCACACCGACGATCGTTAGTAGTTTCCCCTCGTTAGTTTCGTCACCGTGCGCGATCGTTTGACCGAGCGCGCCCCCGTTGGGCCAGTAACGCCGAGCAAAGTCCTCATCCACGACACAAACACGTTTGGCGCCGCGAGAATCGTCTGACGTCAGAACTCGTCCTTCGCGCAACGGAATGCCTAGCGCCGCGAAGTAATCGCCGATCACGCTATATGAATAATTACCCTGGAGTGATTGGCCGGTCGGCGGCGCATAACCCCTCGGCGCGAAGGCGGTTTTGCCGTTATCGCCACTGAGCGGCATGTTTGTGATGATTCCGGCTGCGGTCACACCGGGGTGTTCGCGGATCAATTCCAGCAAGCGGTCGGCGATCGCGACCGCACGATTCGGATCACGTTGCCATGGGATCGTAAACTTGGCGGTAAGAACATGATCGGGTTGGAAGCCCGGAGAAACCGCCATAACCTTCTTCAGGCTCAACCCGAGCAAGGCAGCGCCTACCACAAGAACAAATGCGAGCGCAATCTGTGCGATGATGAAGCCGTGGCGCAGGTTTTCGGCCGCGCGGCTTGCCGTGCCGGTGCGCGATGCGGATTGAAGCGCATTCGCGAGATGACTGCGCATGTTGAACCAGGCAATCGGCGCCGCGATAACGATGCCGATAACGATCGAGCCAAGGAGCCCGAGCGATGCGAGCCAGCCGTCAAACGCGATATGCGCGCCGAGCGGCAAACGATTGGCACCAAGAAGTTCGAGCAGATGAATTCCCCACGCGCCCACAAGCACGCCTAGCAACCCGCCGACAAATGTGAGCGACACGGTTTCTGTCATAAGCTGAGTTAGGACATGCCGTCGGCCGGCGCCCATTGATTGACGGATCGCCATTTCTTTCGCGCGGGCGCTCGCGCGGATGAGCAGCAGGTTCACGAGATTGACCGCGCCAATGAGCAGCAGGAAAAGCACGCCGGCCTGAAGCAGAAGAAGGGTGGGACGAACGGAGCGCACGTGATCTGCATGAAGTGAGACTACGAGCGAACGAAAACCGGCCTCAGCCATCATCTTCGCTTGCGGGTTGTCTTTTTCGACGGCGTTATTGTGCGCATTGATCTGAGCTTGCGCCTCCGCTATCGTCGCGCCCGGTTTCAAACGCGCGATCATGTGCGGGCCATCACCGGCGAAATGGCGCGCTTTCGGCCCGCGCTGTACCAGATCAGATTTTATCAGCAGGAAAACCCGCGCCTCTGACGAGAGAAAACGAAAAGTAGATGGCAGGACGCCAATGATTTCTCGCGGGATACCATTTATGCAGATTTCGCGACCCAGAATGTGTGGATCGGCGTTGAAACGCTGGTGCCAGATGCCGTCTGTTAGGATAGCCACATTCTTCTGAGTGGCCGACTCCTCCTCGGTGAAACTTCGGCCGATCGCAAGGGTTACGCCGAGGGTGTCAAAAAACTCCGACGAGGTGCGAATGACTCCGACCTGCTCGGTCGATCCAGCCGTGCCGACGACTTCGCTGTGCTCCATCCAAATCGAAAGGCTAGAAAGGGCCGGGATGTTGCCGCGGCGCTCGTAGTAGTTCGTAATCGACGCGCCGTCGTTCTGGATGCCGGCGTTCGGATACGTGTTGTAAATCGCCACCAACCGCTCGGCATTCGGAAATGGCAGCGGCCGGAGGAGAATAGAATTGATTATTCCGAAGATTGCCAGATTCGCGCCGAGGCAGATGGCTACCGTCGCTAGAGCGGTGACCGTGAAGCCAGGCGACTTCATCCATTGGCGCAAAGCGTAGCGAAGATTACGTAGCACAGGCGTAAGTTATTCACTCCAAGTAATCGCGGCAGGAATGGCTACTGCGAAGGGTATGGCCCCCGGAGCATTTAGACACAAGACAGCGACCATTGGCGAAGGCGAGCGTGCTGATCTTGACGTGTGGAACTCATCGAAAGCGGGAACCCGGCGGGCGAGCTGCTCGCTGCATCGGATGGCTAGCTTCGCGCGTACCTTCATCGTCGCGAACGAATCACTTGCGCAACGTCAATGTCTTTGCGCGATAGTCGAGCGTTAGAACAAAATCTTTTAGGTAGAAAATGCCGAGGCTTGCTCCGGCAATCTTGAACGGACTTTCCTTTCCGAAGGAGGCAAACACAGTTTCGATTTCATCGACTGCGAAGCCCAACCGTGAGGCGTGACGCAGTGCCGAGCCGCACCTGCTGCTCACCAGAGTACCCGCTGCCGCCGATCGGCTTGGCCGCAATCAGTTCCTTTTCAAGTCCGAGCTTCTTCGCCTCGAAGGGCGTTACCAGGAGTTTGTAGCTGCCGCCGGTGTCAACCAGTGCGTGGCTCTTCTGGCCCGCGAGCTCCACATCTATCACCGGCACGCCGTGATCTAATTCCAAGGGTAACACCATCGCATTTGGCGGCGCAGCGGGTGGCTGCGCATATACTCGCAGCCGCTTATGTGGGTAATCAATCTGGATGGTCCGATCACCCAGAAAACTGTATCCGACAAGGCCGATAATCGGCTTGGCGGCTGCCGCCGTCTTTGCGCTTAGATCGAGAGCGTCGAACTCAACTTGCCTCGCCTCGATGCCCGAAACATTCAGTCTATCGACAGTGGTGCGCTGCGTGGTGACTGTGCCGGTTCCAAAACCCTTCGCATCTCCTGCCGGTGCTGAAAGCGGCAGACCAAGCATTTTCGCCTTCGCAACATCAATTGCTGATGGGTTTGTGCCGGTATCTAAGGTCATGAACAATCCGCCGTGACCGTTGATTGTCACGGGCAGATACACAACGTTATCGACAAACTCACACGCAACATCAGTCCCTGCGTCGCGACTGGGTGCTTGCCCGAGCAAACAGCTAGCGCCCATCGCCAAAGCCGTGGTGTACACAAGCGGCGCTACATGGCTGCATCGGCTGGTTAGATGGTCCCGTCGCTTCATATGCTGCTGGGCGGAAATAGCAGCGCTTGAATCGCGTTCACATGTCGATTGATACTTTGAGCGGCTTTTCTGAAACGGTAACGCTCGGATTCTCCGCCAGGGTTGCTTTGTCGATCGGTAGCTTAATTCCCCCGTCGCTATCTGCGGTTAGCACTTTCGGACCGGCCTTGTAGGAGATGGTAAGGCTTTGCTTGCGCGGGCTGGCAAACTCGAAGATGAGACCTTTCGCCGAAGGGACCATGAAGGAAAGGAACGTGCCGGCTTGCTTCTTCATCTCTGCCGTAGCTTCGCTGAGGTAACCGTTCAATTCCGCGAAGGTGAAGGTAAGGGAGTCAGGCAGTATGATGCCTAGGCCGCCGCCGATCCTAAGCGAACCTTTCGCCTGATTCGTCAGGATAGGAGGGTTCTCTTTCAATAGCTCTGCCGAAACCGGGAAGCCGTGGATCTCCCCGTCGGAATCGATCTTGAGCGGGATCACGCCGCTTTTTGCCTGAACAGTAAGAGTGATCGACTCGGGTGTGACCGCTTTGTTTGTCGATTGGACAACGAAGATTGGTCGCACGTGCGGTGACTTGATCTGCGCGCCGCGCTCGAACAATGAATAAAGCTTCGCGTATGGGATAGTGGCGTCAGCGCATCTAGCGGAGCTAGCGCTGAAGATGAGGACGGCACTAAGCGCGGCGAATCCGCAGAACTTCGCCATCGACCGTGCGATCCGCGAAGGGAAGCGCACAATCACGGGTTTGGGCAATGTGCTTACGTTCATAGGTGACGTGCAAAAGCGGCTAACGAGAGAGGAACCAGTCTTACTGACGAGGACACGATTACCTGCAATGGAGTGTTGACCTCATCCTAAGCATTAAGCGGCCGGTGGTTTGCAGCATTGCTTCGCTATTGGGGGCGCTCTATCGGGACGAGCTTGTACTTTCGGAGAACGTCATCGATCTTGTCTCCATCGGCTAAAACAGCTTGGTAGATGCGAGTGTAGTGGTCGGAGGTCCAAAATTCCATGATTTGTCGCGCTCGCAGCCTGCCAAATATCTCGATATCGGCCTGATACTCCATTCGACACACCAACAGATGTTCATAGGATGACTCTTCCGTGTCAGCACCTTCGGGAAAACCGACGGGCAACTTAGGGAACAGCGTTCGGAGTTCAGTGACCGCCTGTTTAGTCGCATCTGCTTTCTGATCTAAATACCAATGGAGTTGTTCATGGACAAAGGTGGACAGCAGAAGCTCATCGTCTTTCAGACGTTTTGTGCTGAGGGTTAAAACGGGGTGACTGTGCGGAACAACTCGGAACCCGCTTTCGATATTGATCTTATTGGTAAAGATGTAGTGGGAGACATCGTGCGCGGTGAGAAGCCGCAAAAGCTGCTGTTTAGTCTCTTGTTCTTGCTTGTCTGAATGAATGAGATTGATATCAAGAATAGGGTCGTCGGCGCGAACCGCTGGCGTGGGCTGAGGTTGTAGAACGTATCGTGGATTGAGCAGATGTAGCCCGATGTCGTATACATCGTTTGCTGTATTAGACAGCACAACGACTCCAGTCCGTGAAGCTTTGTCGAAGCCGACAAAACTGGCGTAGCCACCCGTCCCACCTGCATGAAAGATAATTGGTGGTGGGTGCTTTTTCAGGATCTCCCAGCCGAGGCCGATTTCCATCGCCGGAGAATCGGCAGCTCCACGAGCTTTTTGAGTAGCAAGGAGCGCCGGTGTCAGCTCCGACGGCACCAACTCTAGATTCGCCGAAACGAACTTGAGGAGGTCCTCGGCATCTGAGCGCAGGGCTCCCGCACCGACAAACACTGGTAGGTCCCAGTTTTCGGTTGGTGACAAGTCGGGACTATAAGGCGAAGCTAATCTCGCGCGCAGATCGGGCGTGAGCGTGATCCGAGTGCTCGCCATCCCGAGCGGCTGGCACACGTGCTTCATTACCATCGCTTCGTAGTTCGCGCCTTCTCGGTGTGTTAGCGCCTGTCCGAGCAATCCGAACCCTAAGTTTGAGTACTCGAACTGGCTGCCGATGTCGCGTGGCAGCTTGTACGTCGATAGAAACGCGAACATCTGCGCCAACGTATAATCTGCATAATAGTTCTTCGGGTCTCTTGGTTTCATGTCGTCGGGAACTGTTGGCAGCCCGGAACGATGCGTTGCCAGGTCGAGCAACGTGATTTGACGCCCGTTACGGCTTGGAAGCTTGAGAGACGCCGGCAGGTAATCCGCAACCGGAGCGTCGAGCTTCATCTCACCACGCTCGACAGCCAATTCCAGTAGCACCGCAGTAAATACCTTTGTGATAGAACCGATCTCGAAGATCGTCTTCCCGTTGACATCGCTGCTGCCGCCGATCTGAGTCTTACCGTACGAAACCACGCGGGTACCATGTTCGTCGACCCAACCGACAACTAGGCCGACGCCACGCTTTTCGGTGTCGATGCGTTGTTGCAGAATTGAGCGAATTTCGACGTGCGTGGGAGCATCAGCGTTAGCTAACCTTGCTGCGGCGAGAACGCAGGACATTAAGGTTAGATATCCGCGTCGCATCCGCGGACGTGGCGTCTTGATGGCAATGAGTTCTCCTCTCATTCGAGCAACGACGCCTACCTTCTCCGGACCAGCTGGCGCGAGGTCGTAGGTACTTGGGCGGGCATTCATACCCGCGGGCGAGTCGCATGCGACGTGCCAACCGTTCCTTGCCTGAGGCAAACACCTCAGCCCCGCGATCTTACTTGCACGCGGCACTGAAGCAGTTGGCGGGTTTAATTTCCAAGCGCGGGAAACCTCCGTCCCAAAAATGGAATGTTTCCACGCCAAGGCGTAGCGGCCCTGACCCGCGAAACTGGGCGCCGTAACGGCGCGATCTCATCGTGTTCGGTCGACCCACCTTACTTTGGCATGTGGTTCATCCATTCGCCGATGGTCACGCCCATGGAACTCGCCATCGGTGGTCCGGCATTGCAGAGGACGACACGGATATAGCGGCCGCTCGAATCGATCGAGAGCAGACCATTCACTCCTGGCGCGCCGCCTTGTATGCCGTAGGCGGCGAGCTTGGTTGGATTGGCAGGCGGTGCCGCATCCGGTGGACGCGGGATCATGCTCCGCAGGATCGCGATCGATTCCGGTTCGATCAATTTGCCGGCATTGATCGCCTCCACGAGCCGGAAGAGATCCCCTGCCGACGCCTGCAGACCGCCGGCCGACGAACCCCATCTCGGGTGCATGCCGGTGACATCTTCCCCATCCTCATAGCTGCGCGCGACGGAGGCTGGCAGTTGGCTGCGATCGAAAAAGCCTGAGTGGGTCATGGCAGCGGGCTTGAGAATGTGCTGTTGCACATAAGCCGCATATTTCGACTGACTCACCGCCTCGACAATAAGGCCGAGGACGATGTAACCCGAGCTCGAATATTGCGTCCTCGATCCCGGCTCGAAATCAAGCGGCTTACCGGCGAAGAGCGGCAAGAAATCCTTTAGCTCTACTATGCCATCGAACTTCGTATCCGGCGTGATGTGGCTCAGGAAGTCTGGAATCCCACTCGTGTGAAGGAGAAGCTGCCGAATCGTGACCTTTGCCGCCACAACGCTGTCAGGATAGTTCGTCAGGTATTTCCCAATCGAATTGTCAAGACTCAGCTTCCCTTCTTCGACGAGCTGGAGGATCGCTATTTGTGTGAAGAGCTTGCCGATCGAACCCACATCATAGGCCGTGTCCGAAGTGTTAGGTCGCTTCGCCTTGCGATCAGCTTCACCCCAGGCTTTGTCGACTAACGACTTGCCGGCCGCTGCGAGGAAGATGCTGCCGGAGAAACGACGGGCGCTCGATAGCTGGTCCGCCAGCTGCGTGATCGCGTGCGCCAGGTCCTCATCGTTCTTCGGCTGAGGAATCGCCGCCGCTTCGGGATATGGCTTCGGCGCGTCGCCGGGTCCCATGATCCGCAGCATTGGCTTAGTTGGAGCCTCGCTTGCCGCTGCCTTGGAATCCGGAGATGTCTCCGCCTTAGCCAGCTGAATCCGCCGGTTAAGGGAATCAAGAGTAACTACAAAGTAGTTTAAAGCAGCAGAACCTAGCTGGCCGTGCGGGGGCGCGTTCGGAGCGGGCGCCGCGTCAGTGAAGAAGATTTCGTGAGTGCCGAGCGTATAGCCGCCGATGCGTATATCACCTTTCAGAGTTCCTCTATAGATCGGAAACTCCCCTGAGGGTGTTCTTACCTTGAAGCCCTCTTCCAGCTTCCCATTCACTGGCGCTTCATCCTTGTACTTCGTGGGCAGAGCCAGCACCACTGGAGCACCGGTATCAAGATGCACCTGCACATCGTGCCCCGCTACGTTTACCGGGACGGTCGGGAACTCCTCGCCTTGCCCATAGGAGAAGATCGTTTTGTCGTTAGCTTCTCCTAACGCACCCGGGCGTAGCGTGATTTGTTTGCGAGGAAAATCGAACGTCAGCAGGTAACCGTGAAAGGACAGGGCGCTCAGCACTCCGCGAGGAGAGTCTCCTTGCCCAGGCATTGCCAAGAGCTGGCCTACCATCGCCGGAACCTGGCGGAGATTTGCAGCGCCGATTTGAAGGCTCTTGATGACGATCCCATCCGAGGCGGATGGCAGTGACAGCTCGCGCGCAAGAGTGGGCTCGATAACTGTGCGGTTGGCGCCGGTATCGATCACAAACGGAAACGGCCCCTGTCCATTGATCCGCACGTTTAAGCCCGGTCGTCCGCCGAGGGAGAGCATAGGAACTGACACGCCGTCCGGTGGAATGTTCACGCTGTTCTCGGCGTCGGCGCGTGGCCCGGCCAGAAGCACGATGGCGAGGAGATAGCAACAAGCGGATTGAAGGATCGAGGTGAATTTCGTTTCAGGGTGCGTCGCGCTCGAGCGTGTTATCGTGTATGACTTCAGCAATTTCATCCTGGTGACTGTAGCTGAAGGAGACGCCGGCTTGGTTAAGCTGGTGTAAAACAGTGTTAAGTTTGTAAAATCCGAATGACGAGGCAGACACGCGGATAGGGCGTGTGGGATAATGCGCGTGATGTGGAAACGATTGCCATCAGCGTCGTTCATTCTAGTTGCGGCCGTCCTGATTCTCTTGCCGTTGCTCGCCATCTTCCAATATCGCTGGCTCGGGCAGATCAGTGACGGTGAGCGCGGGCGGATGAACGCTCTTCTCCATTCCGCGGCTTCACAATTTACTCAAAGCTTCGATGGCGAGATTTCGCGCATCTACTCGATCTTCCAGTATCCGAAAGCCGGTGACATAGATACCTTGGCAGTGGATTACGCGCGACGGTTCGGTCAGTGGGAAGCTTCCACTTCCTATGCAAAATTGGTCCGTGACGTTTTTCTCGTCACGACTAACGAGCAAGGTGCTGTCGGTTTAATGCGGCTGAACAGAAGCAAGAGAAGCTTGGAACATGTAGAGTGGCCACCCGAGCTAGCCCCTCTTCAGCGCGGCGTCACGCAACCGCCATTTGATGTCATCTGGGAAGAGATTCCAGCGCTGGTAATTCCACCGGAAGATTCATTACGAGCCGGAAGCGACGTGGATGTCTCGTCGGCACCGCACCTGATCGCAGCGATCATTTGGCTGGATTCGAGCTACATCAAAGGCGTGTTCATACCCGCACTGATGAGCCGCTATTTCCCTGCTGAGAATGGACGGTCATACGACCTCGCGATTGTCACTGATGGATCTCCACGAAAGACAATCTTCCAGTCGAATCCCGAGCTATCTTCTAACAAGCTCAACGCAGGCGTTACCATGGGATTATTTGACCTACGCTTGGAATCCGGAGCGCCTGGGAATGCCTCCAGAAATCTGAAAGACGCAAGCTCTTCCCCCGTCTTAGTTCGTATTATCAGGCGCAATCCTGGAGATGCGCGACCTGGGGAGGAGTTGGGAGGACGGTGGCGTTTGCTGGTCAATTACCAACCGGGTTCCCTTGAGAAAAAGATTGCCAGCAGCCGCGGTCGTAATCTGGCGATCAGTATTGGCACGCTTATTCTGCTGGCCGCAAGTATTGCCATGCTCCTCGTTTCCAGCGCGCGCGCGACGCGTTTGGCGCAAGACCAGATGAAATTTCTCGCAGGAGTCACGCACGAGCTTCGAACGCCTCTCGCGGTGATCTGCTCGGCGGCAGACAATCTTGCGGACGGCGTCGTTAACGACTCTCTAAAAATTCAGGAATACGGCACGTTGATCCGGGACGATGCGCGGCGCCTAGCTCGAATGGTTGAGCAGGTATTGAAGTACGCTGGGGCGCAATCGGGGCGAGCGGACTATGAGTTCCGGGACGCCGACGTCAGCGAATTATGCACGGCAGCGATGGCAGATTTTCGCGACGACATCGCGAAGGCGAACTATACCGTAGATACCAGTATTGAACCGAACTTGCCGCCGATTATGGCGGACGCGCCGTCCTTGAAACGGGCGCTGCAAAATCTCATCAGCAACGCAATTAAATACGACAACGGGCAGCGTTGGATTGGGATACGGGCACGACGCTCGCGAAATACTCAGGATGGGGACGAGGTTGAAGTTACAGTCGCCGATCGGGGACGAGGAATTCCTAAGTCCGAGTTGCCGCACATTTTTGAGCCGTTCTATCGAGGACGAGATACGACCGCTGCGCAAATTCAGGGAAGCGGACTAGGCCTCGGCCTGGTGCAGCATACGATAGCGGCTCACGGTGGCCGAGTAACAGTCCAGAGCGTTCCGGGCCAGGGGAGTTCATTCACGATTCATCTCCCCGTTGCTCATTCCTGTGAGCGATTCGAGGAAACATAATGAGATGAGGGGACGCATTCTCCTGATCGAAGATGAACCAGGACTCATCCTCACGCTGGGCGACCGGCTAATCAGCGAAGGTTACGTGGTCGACACCGCACGGGACAGCCAGTCCGGCCTCAAAAAAGCAGCCGACGGACATTTCGACCTCATCATTCTTGACGTGATGTTGCCGGGAGGAAGTGGATTCGACGTCTGCCGCGAGTTACGCCAGCAAGGACTCACCCTTCCCATCGTGATGCTGACGGCGCGCGGTCAGCTAATCGATAAATTGTTGGGTCTGAAAATTGGCGCAGACGATTACATAACAAAGCCGTTTGAGATGGCGGAACTCATTGCCCGGGTCGAAGCGCAATTGCGAAGAACTCTGATTCGTCCCTTAGCGATGCTACCGCTTAGTTATCAATTCGGCTCAATCCGCGTGAACTCACAGCGGGCAGAGGTCGAACGCGATGGAAAAGTTGTGGAACTATCGGCCCTCGAATTCAAGCTATTAAAATTTCTGATTATTCGTCGTGGCGACACACTTTCGCGCGATCAAATGCTAAACGAAGTCTGGGGCTACGACGCGATGCCTTCCACCCGGACTGTTGATGTTCATATCGCAGGATTGCGACAAAAACTGGAAGATAATCCGCGTCAGCCGCAATATATCCTAACGGCACATGGTTTAGGATACAAATTCGTAGGGTGAACCGAACATCCTTCTGGTGACGGCCGTTGCCACTTTTCGGTTCTATTTAACGCGCACGTAACAACAAGTAATGGCGCCGACTGAGCTGTTGGTTGCGATTGTCCTGAGGCCCTTGTCTACGACTTGCTTCGGCATCGTGTACTCGCTGCCTGAAGGAGGTCGCGAATACCAGGTCGGTGAAAGTCGACCATTTCTATAAAATTGATGTAACGGTGGCGCTTACCGGCACCTTCGAGCAAATGGGTGGGATCTGGTAAGTTCGCGCTGCCTACGATTCCAAGTTTCACGCCGCCTTGACTCATTATAATGGTGCAAACTAACCCTGCATAACCGCTGCCATAGCTGTAGCCGATGACAGAACTGGACCGATCAAGCGCCTCGCGTGCATCAGGCAATGTATCGCGAACGAAGGTCTGAAGCCGAACCGCCAGATTTTCAACAGACTCCGGATACTTTTGAAGAAATTCCGTGATGGCCTGCTGTTCGGCTGGCAGATTTTTCACCAGCTTGCGATACGCTCTCTTTAGCTCGGGATTAGCTTCCAATTGCATCATGACGCTGGCGCGAACGCGCTGACGGCGCTCCAGCTTGTTCACGTTTGCTTTTCGTGCGGCTGCCATGACTACATCTCGTTCAACAAAAATAATGACTTCATAGCCGCGCTACGGACTAAACCAACTTTTAAGCATCACTTCGCCAATGCCGCTGTACGAAATGGGTAGGAGTGGCGCGCGGACCAGGGGCCACCGTAACTACTAACTCGCGACGACGCAGATTTTGCATCGCAGTCTGCACTGCACTCTTAGAGAGACCAGTCGCATCTGCCAGAGCGCGCAAACTAGCGACTACTGGTTTCCACTGCTTGCGCGCAGCCTGACCATAAAGGTAAATGTAAAGCAACCATGCAGCCGGCTGCTTATCGTGGCCGATGATATCACGTAACAGGACGTCGATCACATAATCGTCGACTGGAATTGTCTCCCGGAAGCGCGGCACGTCTGAACCCTAGTCGCTATACCGGTAAACGGACAGCAATTTCGTCGTTTGGACACAGTTCCGTCTGGACGCAGCGAGAAAATGCCATTTTGATCCGATCATCATGATCAAACAAGTCAAGTTCGTTAGCATCCCATGTGTGGATCAGAATCGAGCGCTGGAATTCTACACCGAGAAGCTCGGATTCACTATCATTACTGATCAGCCATTCGACGACAAACAGAGATGGATTGAATTGCGTGTGCCGAAGGCTGAGACACGCCTAGTACTGTTCACTGCCGAAGACGATAAAAAGCGAATCGGAACAAGGATGAATATGTCCTACACGTGTGAGGACATCGGTGAGACTTACGACGAGCTATCCAAACGCGGCGTTGAGTTCGATGGTCCTGTCCAGAAGCAGTGCTGGGGCACTTACGCGATTTTCAAAGACAGCGAAGGCAACCGTTTTGTATTGTCCCAGGATTAACATTTTCCAGCTACGTCGACTACCGACGATTTTCGCTCCCTCCCGAGGCTTAGAGGCGTAGCGCTTACATGACGCTTAGAGATGTTCTGTCATTCCTGCGTCAGCATCGTCTGGCCGTCCAAGCTTCAGTATCAAAGGAGGGTGTTCCACAAGCGGCTGTCGTAGGTTTTGCTATCAGTGATACATTCGAGCTGGTATTCGACACACTTGAGTCAACACGAAAGATACTAAATCTACGATCAAATCCAAATTGCGCGCTTGTGATCGGCGGCCTCACGGCAGGTGATGAGCGTACCGTTCAGTGCGAAGGTGTTGCGGATGAGCCGTCAGGAGCCGAGCTGGAGCGCCTCGCCGAGGTGTACTATCAAGTCTTTCCCGAAGGAAGAGTTCGCCGCACCTGGGCCGGCCTGACCTACGTGCGGGTAAGGCTTACCTGGCTGCGTTACAGTGATTACAACGTTGAGCGGCCAGAGGTCGTGGAGTTTAGCGGTTCTTTGCCCACGACCCATTAACTTATCGAGATGAGAGCTGCGGATGTTTAGACGTCGGCACCCGCTTGCTTCTGCACACACAACAATCGTTTCGCTCACGAGCACAAGCTGCTCGGTTCATCTGTTCCACTCGCCAATGAGTATCGGATTTCGCGATAAGCTATATTACCCTTAACGTGGCTAACTTATCGTCCCACGTAGCTATTCTGGACGAATTGTGACAGTTAGCGCTTTCGAGCCTCTCGTTTATCCTTTAGGTAGCTGAAGACACACTCTCCAGGAAGCGCTAATCCCTTACATAATTATTCTGCGCGCAGAGCGACCACAGGATCCACAAATGTCGCGCGCCGTGCAGGCAACCACGAGGCAAAGAACGAGACCGCGGCAAACCCAACGCAAACGCTTACAAAGGTCAATACATCGGTTGGCGGTACACCATACAGCAAGCGTGAAATGAGGCGCGTCAAAGCTACCGCTGATGCGACGCCGAGTATTAGGCCCACAATGACGAGACTAACACCTTGAGTAACGATGAGTGTCAGCACGTCACGGCGGCTGGCGCCGAGTGCTAATCGAATACCGAGTTCCCTCGTTCGCTGCACGACAGAATACGAAATGAAGCCATAAAGCCCGATGACCGCCAGAAGCATCGCTAAAGCGGCGAAAACAGAAATAAGCAGCATGGCGAATCTTCTTTGAGCAAGCGACGCGGTAAGTAGATCATCCATAGTACGAACGTTACCGAGTGGAATATCTTTGTTGATCTTGCGAACGGCTGTCCTGACGTCCGGCAGTACTGTCAAGGGATTCAAATATTTACTTCGAATGACTACAAAGTAAGATGGCCAACTCGCCTGCGTCATGGGTTGATAAATCTCCGGGCGCGGCGCGGTTGATAAGCCTAGATGTCGAACGTTTCCCACTATACCTACGACTTGCAGTGTTTCCTTTCTTGGACCGATGTTTAGAATAAGCTTTCCGATAGGGTCCTGGCCATTGAAGAACATATGCGCAGCGGTTTCGTTGATGATCGCGAGATGCGGAGCGTAGTCACGATCGCTCTGACTGAATTCGCGGCCTTTGAGCAGGGGAATGCCTAACGTCGCGAAATAGCCATCACTGGCTACGCGCACATCTGCACTATATTCCGAAGCGTTTCCGATAAGATTGAACGTCCTCGAACTATTTCCTCCAGCAAGAGGCAACCGACTGATCGCACCTGTGCTTTCGACACCTGGTAAGCCGCGAATTTGATCCAGTACTTCGCGATAGAAACGCTGACGTTGCGACTGGTTGGTAGAAGGAGGCAACCCGAGGTTCACTACCAGGATGCGATCAGTTCTGAAGCCGGGCTCAACATGCACAAGCCTGTAGAAGCTCTTGCAGACGAGACCGGCGCCTATAAGCAACAAAACAGAAAGCGCCACCTCTACGATGACTAGCGTGGATCTGCCAATCTTTCGCGTCGCCGTACTGCCACGTTCACCGCTGCGCAATGTTTCGGCCGGTGCCGCTGTCGACGCTGAGATCGCCGGCACGATTCCGAAAACTATACTGGTCAACACCGACACGCTGAACGCGAACGCAAGAACCTCAGAATCGACGCCGTCGAATGAAAAATGACGGATGGTCGTGGGACTAAGCTTTAGGACTAAGGGAACTGCCCAAACCGCAAGCAGCGCGCCGAGCAAGCCGCCAATAATCGAAAGAATAACGCTCTCAGTCAGTAGTTGCTGGACCAAGCGGCGCCGGGTCGCTCCGAGTGCCGCACGAATGGAGATCTCACGAACGCGAGTGGCAGCACGTACAAGGAGAAGGTTAGCGACGTTTGCGCAGCCGATGACTAGCAGCACGCCTACAGCAGCGAATAGCAGTAGCAGGACTGGCCGGAGATTACCAACTCTCTCGTCTCGCGTTCGTGTGACCGAGACACTCATATTCTTATTCGAATCCGGGTGTTCCTGTTCGAGCCGTGCGCTAATCGCGCGCATTTCAGCCTGAGCTTGCGTGACTCGGATCCCGGGCTTGAGGCGTCCCCATACATCCAGATAGGTGCTGTCGCGAACTGCGCGGGGATCAACGTCTGGACGAATAGAGTTTGGCGGTACCCCCCAGCGCGAAGGAATCCAAAGTTCGGCGTAGTCGTCCGGAGAAAAGTCGGCCGGCATTACTCCGACAACAGTGTAGGGTTCCCCATTCAGCCGAATGTCGTTTCCGATTAACTTACGATCGGCCGCGTACCGTCGTTTCCACAATGTGTCGCTAAGAACTACGACGCGCGCACTATTCGCCTGCTCATCAGATTTCATCAGTGGCCTGCCGAATTGGGGTGCAACGCCAAAAAGAGAGAAGAAGCTGGAAGTGACGACGCTGGACCGCGCTCTTTCCGGGCGGTCGCCATCGGTAAGATTCACCTGGTCAGTCGTCGACGCCGCCAACTCAGAGAAGACGTGGTTCCGGTCAACCCAATCGAGGTAGTTAGCAGGGGAGCTCGAATTGAATGACTCCTGCGTCGTCCGATCGACTTGAACTATCGTGACGAGCCTATCTGGCTCTTGATACGGCAGAGGGTGCAGAAGTACAGCGTCAACAACGCTAAAGACGACGGCAGCGCTGGCGATCGCGATCGTAATCGAAAGAACAGCGGTCACGGTGAAACCGGGGTTCTTCCCGAGCATGCGGAAGCCGTATCTGACGTCTTGGAGAAGCGAACTCATGGGTGATCACTATGCGGTTGCATGGCGCATGCCAGTGAAAAGGATTGAGACATAAGTATTTCATACGAATGAAGTTATAGCCTTAACTGGACCACACGCACGAACGTCAATCGTCCCAGGCGTGGGACTCGGTCGTCCCGTTTGCTACACTCCAGTCGCTGCGAAGGGCGCGGTCTTGCGGCAGTCGGGAGAGCTGAACGGCCGCAGACATCCCTCGCTTAGCCATTGCGTCGCGCACGTAAGCGACTGCGCACAGGGGCATCATCGACAGGGAAGCGTTGCGAAGTCTCCGGACGCGCGAAGCAACGCACGCCCGGAGCAAGTCTGGAGTCTTTGCGCTTGCAGCGCGTTGCCTAAATTCGCGCGCCTTTCGATTGCTGCTGCTGCTGGCGCGGATTCACCGTGCGGAGTGTCCGCGAAGCGATTGACATCATCGCGTGCTCTTGCTGTTCGGCGGGCAGGTTCTTGACTAGCTTTTTGTAGGCTTCTTTTAGCTCAGGGTTCGCGTCGAGCTGCGCGGCAACAGTCGCGCGTATCCGCGCACGACGGTCGAGTTTATTGACCTGTTGCAGAACCATCATCCGCTCGAGGCGTTCGCGCGGGAGTCCCTGGATGTATGCCCATTCTTTCGGGTTCGCCTGAATGTAGGCGTCGATCTTGGCGTTAATGTCCGCGTTGTCGCGATACTTGGGTTCGCCGGCGGCATCGCTCGGCGGGGCACCGTTGCCGTTAGTGTTCTTATCTGATCGTTTCAGACTCATAAGTATATATATTAGAGAGCGGCGGGTTGACGAAGAGCATCGATGATCTCGCCGCAGAAGAGATCAACAAGCTCGATGGCGTCCTCGTGCTCGACCGCCAGGCTCATGAGGAACTCAGGACCGGGCGAAGCGCCGAGGCGTTGCTCGAGTTCTTCACTTGCTTCTGAGTACCGCGAGACGGTGGTCGGCGCGATGGTGACGATGACCGGTTGGTTGTCGTTGCATTTCATAATGTGAGCGCGGCGCATCACCACTTGTCCTCGGGAGATGGTGAAGGCGAAGACGCGGGTAACTTTGGATCGCGGAGCTTAGCGTCGAGCGAATCGAGCTGCTCACGGAGCGTCACGACATCGCGTTTTAATTCGAGGTTCTGCTTCGCGACTTCCTGCGTTTGTTCAACTGCATGGCCAAGTTCGGCCAGACGTTGGTTCAGCGTTGCCGTTTGCTCCGTGAAGGCGCGCGTCGCAGCGCGTTGCTTGTTTACTTCAGCGACAACGGCGTCATTTGCGGAAGCGCCCGGGGCTTGAACGGTGTTTCGCCGTGCAGGTGACGTAGCGTTGTTCGACCGAAGATCCCAACGCGCGCTGGTCTCGATGCGATACAACGGATGACCTTCGTGCATCACTAGCGGATCGCGCGCATCGACGTAGCGGCCGAGGTGATATTCTTTCAGTTGTTCATCAGTGCGTAGCCCATCGGAACTCACGGGTGTTCCCACTGGAGTCGGAGGAGCGGCGATTTTGCGCGGAGCATGCGAAGCGCACGCCGTCAGAAGGATAACTGGAAGCAGAGTCAGGTATTTCATTGATTGGAAGTAGGTTCGAGAATTGAAGGCGTCGTCGAGTCACCGGTAGCTGATCGAGATGGCGAAGGAGTTGGTGTCGTCGTTCCGGCAGCGTGCAATGCCGCTGTCATGGTGCCGCCGATTTTCGCGTCCTCTTCATCGACGGTTTGCGTGATGTAGAGGTAGAACTGTTTGCCAGCGGGCACGCGGACGTAGAAGCCGTCGCGTTCTATCGCCGTTAGGATTTGCTGCGCGTAGCGGTCAAGAACGCTTTGCGCACCGAGGAGCGGCGCGTTTTGCAAGCTAGGCAGGGCAAAAGTTCCGAACGGAGATACCTGCTTTTCATTGAATGCTGCCGCAGCGCCGCTAAGTAATGTCGCGACATAGAGTTTTACTTCAGCGAGGTTGTCGGTCTTGAGAAGCTTGCCGCGCAGCCCAGCACTCCCGTCTGTGATTCCCCAGGTTCCGGTCTCTGGATCGACCTCATGGTTTAAGGCGAGTCCCGAGACATTGAGTTCCTGGCCATTTTGCCAAACCAAGGTCCAGCGTCCATTGCTGGCGACGCGTTCACGCACGCGATCCACCTGCGCGTTTCCGTGCACCTCAGTGCCTGCTGGAATGATCAACTGTCCGTGATGAAAAATATCTTCCGTCACGAGCCCGATGATTGGTGTCTGAATCGATGACGAATCGACGGTGATGACTAGTTCGCATGGAACGAGCCGGCCGAATGGCGCGAAGTCTTCACTGAACTTCTTCCCCTCTTTGGTCGCAACAATGGGCGTTTCCGCAACGATGCTCAGAGCGGGTAGTTGTGGCACGCTGTCGCGTTTTGCGGACTGAGGTGTAGGTGTTAGTTCAGCGTTTGTTTTCGCACCTTTCGGATCGAACGGGACCATGTCGCGCCGGATTGTCTCCGGCTTTTGTGGTGCGTTCGCCAGCTTAGATAAAAGCTTGTGCGGAACTAGCGAGACGCGCTCTTGCGCGGGTCGCCGGCTGTTCACTAGGATCAACACGACGACCAAGCCGAGCAGAAAGAGCGTGAGCGCGCCGGTCGGCGATTTGAAGAAATTGAGAAAGCGTCGCGGTGTCATTGTGGTAGCGGAGCGGGTTCGATGTCTTTCGGGTCAGCGGTGTTCTCGACCGATGGTTCGCGGCGCGAGAGAACGAAGGTAAAGTCGTTCTTGAGCGATAGGTTGTTGTGAGCGTCCGGTTCGCTGCTGACAACGGCGTAGCCGATTGTTGATTCGTGCGGGGCTATTCCGCTGACGAGATCAGTTAGCGATGGATTGAAAAGGCGATCGCCGACGCGCACCTCAAGCTTCTCCGGTGTGAAATCCAGCGGCTTGTCGCTGCGGTTCTCGATAACGAGGTGAAAAACAATCGCGTCGTTTTCCGGGAACCTGAATACCTCTGTCATTCGTACTTGGTAGTCGCCGCAATCGCTAACGATTGGTTTGTCGCGATGATCCGCGTACTCCACATCAGCGATGGCTTCCGGCTGCTGCTTTTGCAGCAACGCGAACGCCTTTGCCTTGTCGATCAGACCGAGCAAACGCGCAGGCGTGAGCGGACGCGGCGCGCGATTTGATGTCTCAGGCCCGCTGCGCAGCACTACTGAGTACCACGGCTCAGCACTCTCGTGCAGTTCGAATGCATAGGTGCGATTGTTCCATCTCACGTTGAGATTAGTGGCCGCATCTTTGCTCAGTGCGCGCAGCGACAGAAACGCGGTGCCTTTAGCGTGCGCAATTTGAAATAGACCTGACGTCTTGCCATCCAGCGTCAGCAAGGCGCCATCAATTGCGGTGACCGGCGACGGAAAACTGATCGTCGTCACACGCGTCGCCGAAACGGGGACAGAGTAAACGGTGTGATCGTCGAGGGCGAAATCTTGCACGCGCGGCTCGACGCCAGATGCGCTTATCGCGCTGATCGGAATACTTAGCAGTAGCAGCCTAACGGATCGGTTCATACTTGAAGTCCTGGATGGCGGTCGGGAAGCGGCCGTTCTCGACCATGTTGGGATTGCGTCGCATCTTGAGCTTGAGCGTAAAGGGCGCGGCTTCACTGAAGGCGCGCTCTTGGAAGATGCCACTGCGGATCAGTTGGCCGCTGACTTGCGTAAGCACAGCGTCACTGCGCGTTTCGAGAAGGTCGATTTTTGCGATCTCCGCTTTCTGATGGAGCTGCTTCGCTTTGAACTCGGGTTCTTCAGCAGTTATTTCAGTCAGCGCTTTCTCGTACGCAGCTTTAAGGAACATTTGCTTGAGCAGCTCGGGATGATCGAAGCCCTTCGGATTACGCTCGAGGAACGCGACGGCTGCGAGCGTGCTTTGCTCCGCGTGAAGCTCGCGTGCTTCCTGGAACTGTAAGAGTGGCGAGACGAAGAACGTTCCCGCTGGATCGACAATCACTACGCGCTCGCGTTCTTTCAGCACACGCGCCAGGTGAATGCGTTCGATCGCAGCGCTGATCAGCACAACGACCGCGACTAAGAACCAGAAACGGGCTAGTCGATCCTTATCGACGAACACGCGCACTGGATCGACATCGCGCCGCCGCACAGTATGCGGACGCTGGTCGGCTGGTGTCGTGCTTCGTAAATCAGAAGAGATTGTTTCCATGTTTAGTTGCGAGAGCGCAGCAGGAGTTCACGCACGGCGTCGTCGCCGCTCGGGTCGTTCTTCTTTGGTTTGCGCGGCCGCCGCGGCGTACGCGACGCGCCGAGCGAACCGATCATGTGGCCTAGCGGCGAATAAGAACTGCCGCTGGTTGAAGCTTCGGCAGCGCCTATTAGTGCTGCCGTTCCGCCTGCTGTCGTACCAGCAAGAAATCCACCGAGGTTACCTGCAGCTCCGAAGCTAGCGGCAGCTCCTACCCCTGCGGTTGCGCCTGCGATTGCGGCAGTCGTCGCCGTTGAGACAAGTGCTTGTCCAACCTGTGCGCCGGTTGCGATTGCCTTTTGCAGAATGATCGGCGCCGCGATCGTGCTGGAGATCAACCACAACGCGAGCGCGGCAAGGCCCATCAAATTTTGGAGGCCATAACCCGTCGCGCCAGTGAATCCGCCAGAGGCAAGGAAGCTCTGGTCGCTCATGAACTGAATGAGTCCTGATGTAAGCAGGGAGGCCGCGCCCCAGCCGAGCGGCCAGCAAATCACGCCGACATAGCCAAGGAGAAATCCAACCCCAATGGAATGCAGCGTTCGCACCGCGAGCATGCCGATGAAAATCGGTGCGAGCGCGAAGCCGACGTACAGAATGAACTTCTGAACGAGGTAAGCGTAAAAGACGATGACGCTCGCGAGAAACCCGAGCACGTACATCGCGCCCGAGATGATCGCTTCGAAAAAAGATTGCCCATCGAGTAACTGCCACCATGACTTGGAGCCTGAGGTCGAGTTATCCGTGCCTCTGTTGATCGTGAGCGTCTTCTGATATTGCGCATACACGCCAGCCGGATCGGCGCGGAGTGTCTCCTTTACCGTAGTGTCAACGACAGCGGCCGCTTCGTTCGACCAGCTGGGTAGATACGCGAGCGCCGCCGCAATCGCCAGAGTGCGGCCAATTGTTCGCAAATAAGCGCTCGGGCTGCGATGGCCAGTGATCGTCGATGACACAACACCAAGTGCGAGCAGCACGAACGCGATCGGCATCAGCACGCGATTCATTTCCGCGCACCGATCAAAGAAGTTTGGGAACAGTGTGTTGAAGTCGTTCATCTAAGGCTGTGCTATTTCGAGAAGTTGGGCGGTGTCGTTTCCAGTTGGAATACTTCGCCGTAGCGACGGGAGCTCTCTTCCATTTGCGCCTCCCGTTCTTCACGGCGCGCCTGTCCCTGGCGGTCGGCGTCCGCCCGGTTTTCAACATCCTGCGCAGCGACTTCAGCCGCGGCGTTGTCTATTTCGTGGTCGACGGTAGCTAACTCAGCATTGTAGCCGACCAACACGCCGGTGAGCTTCTGTGTCTCTGCGTCCGTAGAAGAGGCTTGGAGCTGACTGGTAGTCGATGCGATCTGATTGCGGAGATTCTCGCGGCGTGACAACACATCAGTAGTGACCTTCTGTAGATTTCCGGAGCTCTGCTGAACCGCTCCGAATTTGCGATATAGCTCTTCCAAACGCGGGACCTGCGTGCCACCTGGCGTGGTGAAGGTTGAGCCTAAGCTCGTGTAGAGACCATTGCCCGTATATTCAAGCGCCTGAATGCCGTTAGCACTTTGTTGTAGCTGACCAAGTGTTTGACCAATACCTGTCTGCTTTAAGCTACTAACGAGCTGATTCGCTCCCGTGATGTTCAACAAACTGGCCGGATCACCGAATGCTTTCACATACGCAGTCACTTGCTGAAGCTCCTGTGTCATTGTCGTGATCTGCTTGATCTGGTTGTTCACCATCTCGACGTACTTCGCGAGATCCACGATGTGGTTCGCCTGGTTGTTGGCGATAGAAGTCGGATCGATCACGACCACCTGCGCTCGCCCTAATGAAACGGCGACTAGGAAGGCGCTAATGACTGCGGCAACGACTTTCATGATTGAGTTACTCCTGAATGCGAATGGTTGCGGTGCTCGGCGCGAGGATGACGCCGTTCTCCTCACGCTCCGGCAGCGGCACCTCGACTGAGCGCACGTGCATCCGATCGTCGCCTTGCTGCCCGAGGCGCTGACGATCATTGAGTGTCTGATATTGTTGCTTCGCGGCGTCGCTGCGTGCTTTGTCATAACCCGCATCGTATGCGTTGCGCGAAGAGGCGTTGCTCCCGGCCTGGAGCGATTCACTTAAAAGAACTCCGCCGCCCGCAGTGGCTGCGGTAATCAACGGATTTCCGTTGCTGAGTTTGTTGCCAATCAAGGCACCGCCGGCCGCGCCGACGGTGTCGCCAATAATGCGCGTCGGACTGACACCCGCGCAGCTTGCGAGTATTACGCTCGCGAGCGCGGAAAGAAGAAGAGTCGCATTTTTCATCAGCCGATGTTTTAGCTGAAGGGCGCCACGGTTGTGCTCTCGTGCTGGAGCCAACTCCAGTGTTTGCCGAATAGTCCCGGCGCGGGCTGTGAGAAGAGCAGCTGAATGCAGTTCAGACTCGCGCGTCCCCAGCGAGCGATTATCCAATTACAG
>JAFASN010000129.1 GCA_019244415.1 Verrucomicrobiota bacterium
GGTTGGGATGGGAGTTGGAGTTGGAGTCGGAGTAGGTGTTGGTGTTGGAATCGGTGTTGGGGTCGGAGTTGGTGTTGGGGTCGGAGTTGGTGTTGGGGTCGGAGTAGGAGTAGGAGTAGGAGCCGCGGACGCAATCATCGCTTGCAGCTTCTGCGGGGTCGCGCTCGCGTCTCCGGTTAGGACAAAGTACGTGGTGCCGGCGTCAGAACAATCGTACGTACTTTTTCCCGCGACCTGCCCCCGCTGCCAGAGCCACTGTAACTTGGGATCGCTGACATTCAGCCAGGCGTACTCGGAGTACGGCCGCGCAAGTCCGGGATTCTGATCCTGGATGTGGACGGTGCGCGCACCCATTCCGGCGAAGTCGCTGAAGGCGTAGCGGGGCGCAGCCAGTCCCTCGCTTGGCCCTGCTTGCACCGCGTGGTTGTCGTTCCAGAGAGAATGCGACACCACCGTGACGTACTGCCGAGCGGAAGCGTTTGACTGCGCCAGCGCCATCCCGATCACCTGGGCCGGCCCCGCTTCAACGATAGTGAGAGGATTCGCTGCGGTAGAAGCGTTGATCTCTGCGGTGAGTGCTGCTACCGCGCCGTTTAAATCCTGCTGAACGTCATGGAAGGCGGAAAGGTTGAATCCCGTCCAGTACTGCGGCGTCCCAGTCACGCTCCGCGTCATGTCGTTCTGCTGGGGGGGATTGGTCAGCCAGAAATGATCATTGTAGCCGAAGTAAACGAGATCGGCGGCATGGCCCGTCGCGGACAATTCGGCCAGAGCCATCGGTGCAGAGTCAATGTCATCGCGGTCATGGTAATTGCCGTCTTCGCTTATCGCGATGCGTCCGGCGATGAGGTTCGCGCAAAAGAGAGACGGCGCCTGAAGCAGAAATAAAATTCCTGCACCAACGCAAAAAGCGCGGTGTTTGAAGCGGAGAGAGCGGCGCGGAAGGTTGATGTGAATTGCTGGAGCATGAGCTGTACCGCCTCCCGGACTGGCGGCGAACGGGGCCCCGTGGCACCAGCGGTTCATCATTAAGCCTTTTCGCGCCTGCTACTTGGAACACCCCATTGCCCTCACCGCAAAATGTTTATTCTTCTCGAAGCTTTTTTGGTCCGATTTTTGTTGCGTTCTGCCGGGTGCGTACGCTATAACCGGGACTCAAATTTCCTCCGGTACGTGATTAGCAAAGGCCGAAAGCCATGGAACTGGAAAGGGGGGCTGCGGCAGAATCTTGCACTGCTGTTTGCCTCAGCGCTATCGTTTACAGCGGTCTCCGCGCAGACACCTACGCCAACCGCGACCGCTGCCGGCCCGCAGCTCGCCGGGATGACGGTCGTCACCGCCCCCGCCGGAACTGCAGTCGCTCCGTTTACCGCTGGCTATAGCTACGATGTCAGCCAAAGCCTGAGCGTGCGCGCTGACCCCGTTGCGGGAGTTGGCAGCGTTATCTTCAAGCTCGACGGCAAACAAATCCGGATCGAAAACGTGGTGCCGTACTCAGTTAATGGCGATACGAATGGCTCGTACACGCCTTGGAAGCCGGCGCTGGGCAGTCACACCCTGATCGCAACGCCATACAGCGGCTCGAACGGGTCCGGCACCGCCGGTAGAGCGGTCAGCGTCAGCTTCACCGCAATTAACTCCGTCTCTAGCCCCACTCCGACAGCATCGCCGGCCGACCCCACACCGACGCCGACCCCGACAGTAACGCCAACTCCGACGCCGAGTCCGAGCCCGACGCCAACTCCTACCCCGACTCCGACGCCCACACCTACTGCCACGCCGACTCCCACGCCGATTCCTACCCCCACGCCGACGCCAACTCCAATCGCCACGCCGACGCCGAGCCCGACACCTACTCCTACTCCTACTCCTACCCCGAGTCCGACTCCAACTCCAACTCCTACTCCAACTCCTACTCCGAGTCCAACTCCTACTCCTACTCCTACTCCAACGCCGAGTCCGACCCCAACGCCCAGTCCGAGCCCAACTCCGACTCCTTCGCCGACTCCGACTCCGACTCCGACTCCGACCGTCACCCCCACTCCAACTCCGACGCCGACCGCAACGCCTACGCCGACGCCGACGCCGACGCCGACGCCCACACCAACGCCAACCGCGACACCGATACCTACCCCGTCAACAGTACGCGTGAATTGTGGCGGGCCAGTCTACACAGATACCGCAGGGAACATCTGGTCAGCGGATAAGTACTTCAACGGCGGCACGAAATACTCCTACGGTACGAAGGCAGTCGCCGGGACTAACGATCCCACCCTCTACCAGACGGAGCGTTATGCCAAGAACCTGTACTATAACATCCCGGTCACGAATGGCACTTACACCGTCACGCTCTACTTCGCCGAATTGTACTTTACGGGGCCTGGGCAGCGCGTTTTCAACGTTTCGCTTCAAGGACAGACAGTGCTCCAGAACTTCGACATCTACGCCACCGCCGGCGGACAGGGTGCGATTCAGCAAAGCTTCGTTGTTACCGTAAACAGCGGCGTGTTGAACATCGTCGGGGCGGCCAGCGTTAATTACGCGAAGTTCTCGGCAATCTCGGTGCTCCCTGGTGGCAGCCCAACTCCGACCCCGAGCCCCACGGCTACTCCCAGTCCTACTCCGACTGTCACGCCTACAGTAACACCGACGCCGACTGCCACTCCCACTCCGACGCCTACCGTTACGCCAACCGCTACTCCTACCCCCACGGCTACGGTTAGCCCGACCCCCACTCCATCGCCGTCGCCGTCCGCCTCGCCAATTCAGATCCTGATCAATTCCGGCGGCCCTGCCTATACAGACACAACAGGGCAAGTCTGGTCGGCCGACACGTACTACACGAATGGCCAGACGGCTAAGTACACTACGCCGGTGACGGGCACATCTGACCCGACTCTGTACCAGACCGAACGTTACGCGCCTACGCTGAACTACCACATTCCGGTGCCAAACGGGAACTACGAGGTGACCTTGTACTACGCGGAGAATTATTTCGGCGCGAGCGGCAAACGCGTATTTAACGTCGCCATCGAAGGCCAAACTGTATTGCAGAACTTCGATATCTATGCCGTCGCCGGAAAGAACGCCGCTTTGCAGCGCACCTTTATCACCGCTGTACCAAATGGTTACCTGGATATTGTCGAAACAGCTACTGTTAACAACGCGAAGCTTTCGGCGATTCAGGTGCTCCAGAAGATCGGCGACCCGTATTTACACCCTGTTCTCTATGTGCCGAGCTACGTTGTTGATTACAATCAGCAGGGTTACGTAAGCGTTTACCTCCAGGGTGATGAATCGCATACCCATCAGCAGGGCGCCTACCTTACAAGTTGGACCTGGAGCGAAGGCACGAACATTCTGGGTAATACTGCAGATGTTACGGCAAACTTCCCGATCGGTCCGCACACAGTCACGCTGACCATCGGAGACAGCAATAGTCCGCCACATACGGCCTCGGCTAACGCCACCTTCAACGTCTATCCCATCAACGCAGTAGGAGGATTGCTCGCCAGCTACTACTCGAGCGGGACAAGCGCGCCCTCGACCATAATCGACAGCTTGCCAAGCTTGCCGAACTTCGAAGAGGTAATTACCTCGGCCGAAATCGACCAGCTCGCTGGAAACATCGGCGGCTCACCCTACACGACGAACGTGGTAGCTGTAATGGACGGCCAGCTTATCGTGCCGAGCGCGGCGACCTATACCTTCAATCTCACCGGCGGAAGCTCCACGCGCTTGTACTTGAATGGCTCGCTCGTGAATGGCTCGGTCGCGCTCCAGCCCGGGACCTACACTATGGAAGCGCGCTTTGCGGTCGATTCTGCTTCGCTTCTGCCGGCCACAATTCAAGCAAGCATCAACGGCGGACCTACCGCCACTCTCGCCGCCTCGACCACGCAGCACGACGAGACACACCTCCAGCCGTTCATTAACTCAATGCCGAGCACCGGTTCTCCGCAAGGCGGCGATCTGATTACGATCAGTGGGCTCGGGTTCTTCCCGACAAGTTCAGTTCAGGTGAACTTCGGGAGTACAACTGTCTCTGGTTCCAGCCTTACCGTTTCGCCGAACTCGATCCAGTTCAACGCACCGCCTGGAACCGGCACAGTGAATGTCACCGTGCAAACGCCGCAAGGCACCAGTAACGCCATGCCTTACACCTACGTGCAAGGACAGGTGCCGATCAGCTTCAATGCACCTGTTACGGTAGCTACCTTAACGTCACCTACTCAAGGCGTGTGGGGTCCTGATGGACGACTCTATGTCGGCTCGACCCAGGGTAACATCACGATCTACACCTTCGACGATAACTACAACGTAACCAATACTCAGGTCGTCACCACCATCGCGCAGTTAACTAATAAGTGTATTCTTGGCCTGGCGTTTAACCCGAACGATCCGCCTAACCCGGTAAAACTCTACGTCGGGCACGCTCAGATTTACGCCGAGGGAGGCGGCACGTTCACGGGACCGGCGCCCTACGTCGGCCAGATTTCCGTACTGACAGGCCCGAACTTCTCTACGGTGCAGCCGCTCATTACCCAGTTGCCGGTCTCAAATCATGACCACGCCGTCAACGCAATGACATTCACAAATGAGGGCGACCTGATCTGGAGTAACGGCAGCAACACCAATGCCGGTATTCCCGCTACGAACATGGGCACACTGCCAGAATCGCCGTTCTCCGCCGCCATTCTCAAGGCACGAATTGGCAAACCCAACTTCAACGGCAGCATCAGCTACGTAGATAGCGGGACGACCAATCCCGACAACGACCAGGTGAACGGAGGTACGGTTGATGTAGTTCCGGGTGTGGACGTATCGGTTTATGTGCCGGGTGCGAGAAACACCTGGGGCTTGGTCTGGAGCACACGCGATATGCTCTATGGCGCCGATAACGGTCCCAATAATACCTACGGTCCCGCTTCTACTTCGGCCACAACTCAGACCTCTACCGACGCGAACGCGAAGGACGAGCTCAACTACATGGTTGAGGGGCATTACTACGGCTCGCCTAACCGGAATCGTGGCCGCTATGACAATCGGCAGAATGTTTACCACGGCCCCAATGACGCGGAAAGCTGGGCTGCCTACAACGGTGCGCCGATCGCTATTCTGAATACGTGCAGCGGCGGCGTGGATGAGTACCGTTCCACCAACTTCAATAGCCAGATGCGAGGAAACATACTCGCACAACATTGGAACGCCGAGTTGCTCAGCGCCAAGCTGACGCCTGACGGCCGCTCGGTGCAAAGTGTGAGTACGCTTGCCAATCCGCTCGGCCTCGGGATGGCGACAGGCCCGGGTGGCGCGATCATCGACATGGATTACAGCAATAACCGCGTCCAGGTGCTTACGCCGAAAGACGCCAGCGCGGTCGGGATGGTCGCTAATGACATCTTCCCGTGGCGCGCTCGTCCAGACGGCACGGTTCCGTTTGTTATCGGTGGCGTGGGCTTTGGCACGTTGAGTAACACGAGCGTCACCATCGGCGGGGTGCAAGCGACTCTCAGCTCAGTATCACCTACCCGAATCAGAGGGCTTATTCCTGCCTCCTCCGCGCCAACTCCGCAGCTGCTCGATGTCGTTGTGCAGTCGGCAGGTACTTCGTCCACGATCACGCAGGCGTTCCGTTACGCACAGGGGATCAGCAATGGCTCAGGCGTATGGAATACAGGGCCTGCATTGCCTATTACCATCGGTGAAGTCTCATCTGGGGTGGTGAACGGCGTCCTTGTGCTCGTGGGCGGCGATACGACTGCTACGATGGCCTACGATCTCAAGGCTGGCACGTGGCGGAGCGACCTCGCCGTGCGGCCGTACCCGGGCGATCACCATTCGGCCGAGGTAATCAAGAGTAAGCTCTATCTGTTTGGTGGACTGAACGGCACCGGCGGCCAGGTGCAGATTTACGATCCGCAGACGAATACCTGGACGTTGGGCACACCCATGCCATGGGCGGGAGGTTCCGTTTCCACTGCTTACATTGGTGGCAAGGTTTATGTTGCCGGCGGAATTGTCGGCTCAACGACGGTAAACAACGCTGCAGTGTACGATCCCGTCGCTGACGCCTGGACGTCGCTGCCACCAATGCCGGTGGGTCGCAACCACGCCGCAGCCGGAACGGACGGTAACAGGTTCTACATCTTCGGCGGCCGCGATGGCGGCAATGTCCCTGCCGTCGGCTACAACGACGTGCAGATTTACGATCCCGTCAGTAACACCTGGCAGTGGAGCGGTGACGGGACCTCTGGCCTTGCGCCGTTGCCGCAGCCGCGTGGCGGGATGGGCAAGGCAGTGTACTACGGCTACGAGTTCTACGTGATGGGCGGCGAGACCACCTCGCAGGGCACAGGTCAGGTCGCAGGCAACGTTTACAATCGCGTCGACGTTTACAATCCCGTCACCAACACCTGGCGCCTTGAGACACCGATCATCACCGCGCGCCACGGTATCTCCCCCTTCTCCGCCGACGGGAAGATATGGGTCGCGGGCGGCGGGGTGCAGGCCGGTCACTCGAACTCGACTGTGTTCGAGATCTTTAACCGCTAGCCTGCGGCGGCACGGAGATCGTGACTGCTTGCGTATGCTGGTTAAGCCGCCAGCACAATACGCTTAACCATAGCTGCAACGGCCTGGGGCGAGTACTGCGCCTCCCACGCTTCCAGCGATCGTTGCTGCAAATGTTGAAGCTGCGCCCGATCCGCCAGAATGGTGCGGATAATCCCCACAACTTCATCCACGTCATCGATGTTGTTCGCCTGAAACCCCGGATGGGCCGCGTACAGACCATTGTCCGGCATTCTTGCCGTCACAGCGATGCACCCGCTCCTGATCGATTCGTAGAAGCGGAATGTCTCCGGGCTGGAATTACCCGGAAGGCAAAGGGACACCTTTGTGTCGTTCAGGAATTCGGCGTAATCCGCCACGGAACAGCGCACTTGGGAATTTAGCTCCAGGCGGAAACCGCGTAATGACCGATGGCCGCTTAGCTGAGCTAGAAATGCTTTACGATGCGGATACATCCGACCGATGAATCCGACATCGATGCTGCGCTGATCAACCGGCCGGGCAGGTAGCGACGGAAACTGATTGCGAAACCCGAGCGGGAACGGAATACAGTTACTGTCCCTCCTCGAAACGTATTGCTTGAAGACTGCTCGAGTGGGAATTTTCTTCGGTTCCCGGTATAACTCATCGGAAAGAATGATGAGTACGGAGTTCTTCCCGATCGACCTCGGAATTCGCAGCCTTTCACGGCGGAACTTGCGCCGCAGCTTTGGGAATCGGCGCCTGAATAGTCGCTCGGATCTCCAGTGGACGGCAACAGCATCGACCTCCGGAATGTACCCGAAGATTTGAGATAGGTACTCGCGCTCCCAGGCCCAGCTTAAGAGGTAGCTTTCGTTAAGCACTTTCTCGCTGGCACATTGCCGCGCCAGAATTCACACCTCTCGAAGAATAGCAACAGCCAGGTGAAGCCCGCTGCCGAAACTATAAATCGCATGAAGACGCCCCGGTTGCCCCTTCGCGTTCTCGAGAGGAATAATCGCGTCGCTACTCAGGCAATGAGCTCGTTCTGAGATTTCGTAGCTCAGCGGATTCTCGGGTGAAACGCGCAAAAAATGACTGACCATTCGCCACCCTTCAGTGAACATATTCGGGTAGTGGCAAACCAAAGATGCGCCGTCGCCGGAAATGTCAGCCAGGCACAAGAGCGATCTCGTCATCAACACGCATCGCTTGACTACTTCGACCAGCGGAATAAGAGAGCGAGAGCTTGAGTACTGCCCTACACCGACCAGTTGATAACCTCGAACTTCATGTCCCACGATAAATCCCGAAACTGCATCTGAGGTTAACAGGCGCTCGCGTTCGCTGTCATAAGTGGCGCCGGCGGGTTTCAAATCGGCTGTCAGGCAGATCACGTTCTCGGCGGCTTGCGCGCGCAGCGCAGTCGCGGCCATTATGAGCAGCGACATGAAACCGGTGCAGCCACTGCTGTACGAGCCCCAGTACGGCACGTCGTCCATGCCGAAATGCCGCAAAAGGTTCGCCGGAAAATAGTTGGCGCGCGCCAGCAACTCTCGGCTTTCAGAAGGGGGCGCAATGGAAGTATTCTCCGCGTAGGAATGGTGCACAATGAGCGCATCGGGCCGGGGACATCTTTCCAGCAATTGTGAGAAAACTTCGCCGCAGAAGTCTAACAGGGTGGTTCCTTCCTGCACGCAGCGGTTACACCGGTACCCAACCTGAAGCAGCCATTCCAACGGGCTTGCCAGGAGATTTAGCGTCTGCAACTCCTCGAGGCTACGCTGAATAGGACCGAGCCGATAACGGAAATCCGAAGCGTAGATTCCTTCTTTGCTAAAATCAAACAGTAACTCACTCATCGGATTACTGCGCTTGATCGTTCCTGCGAATTGAACAGTTATTGAGCAGGAGTGGGATTCTGCCGAATTGGTCGCAGACCCCGGTAGAACTCCTTCATTGAAACGTTCAGACGCAGGGGGACTTCAACCGTCGCGATCGGCTTTGCCGGATTTCCCTGCACCATTGTTTTTGGCGGAACCGACCGTGTGACCACGCTGCCGGCGGTGACAATCGCGCCGCGACCTATCTTTACGTTGGGCAACACGATGACTCCCGGCCCGAGCGTGACATCCTCCTCGATCGTGACGCCCGCCAGCTCACGATTGTGGGCGATGATTGTCACTCGCGCGTTGAGCGCAGACCTATCCCCTATTTTCACCAGGTGCGGGAACCCGGTTTCGATGATCACGTCATAGCCGATCCACACATCTTCTCCGATGGTAACCCCACGCCAGCGATGCATCTTCACCCGCCAGGTAGTCGCTCCAGGAGCATTACGCGCGAGTACCTGAAGCACGCGGTTCTTCATCCCGCTAAGGAAGCGCTCTTCTTTGTCGCTACTGTGCAATCGCCACCTCCTTCAGTGCGGAAATGCCCAGGTGCAATCCAAGGCCATAGTTCACGACAAAATGGGTCCGTCCTTCCATCGAATTGTACATCTCCGCTAACGACATCACGGAATCAGATCCAAAGCAATGAGCACGTTCGGAAAGCCCACGCATGACATGTTGCTCGTCCGAGAGTCGCAAGTACTTCGTCACCATCCACCATGCGTCTGGAAACATGTTCGGATAATGCACCAGCACGTTTGCGCTGGTGAGTTCAATTTGCAACGACCCTGCCAGGTCCTTGATCATCTGAACGGTCCTTTTTACCAGCTCAAGCAACGGCACGAGGGAGCGTGTACTCGAATAGATCGCGCAGCCAAGGAGTTGATAGCCCGAGCGGTGCCGCCCAATGGTAAACGCTGAGCTCTGCGCGGACCCCAGGATTCTCTCGTTCGCCAGATCGTAGGTCACGCCAGCCGGCATACTGTCGGCCATCCCACAGATCACTTCCTCTCCGCCGCTGGAAGTAAGCAACCCAGCGGCTGCGATAGACAAAAAAACGAACCCCGCACAACCACTCGCAAAGGAGCAGAAGTACGGTAGTTCGGATATTCCAAGCTCTTTTAGAAGAGCGCCGGTGAAGTAGCGGTTACGTACTCCTACGTCGCGCTCGCCGGCACTCGATGGCAGAACAGCACTTTCGGCGTAGCAATGCTGTAACACGGCGGCACACGGGCGCGAGGTCGCCAGTGCGCGTGAAAATGGCGCCTGCGCGAGTTCCAGCAACGTCTCATCCGGTGCCAAGCCATAGGAAAAGCGATAGCCAATCGCCTGTAATATATCTGCCGATCCGGCAAGCAGGTCCTCGGATTGCAGTTGCGCGAGGTCCCGGCATCGGCTGGCGAGCTGATAATTAAAGTTTGAGACGAATAGATGCGCGTCACGGAAGAGAAGGTTCATCAGACTACAACTCGCACCGGAGCGCGATTACTTCGCAGTCTCGGCTACGTAGCTGGAGAGTGGCCCAAGTATCGTCATCTTTTCAGCATCGAGATTCGCCAGATCAAGTTCAATGCCAAACTGCTGCTCGATCGAGCTAACCATTTCCAGGATGCCAAACGAATCGACAACTCCGCTCAGGAGGAAGTCGAAGTCGTCCCCTAACGATGCGGGATCAAGCCCTAGTGCTTTGATCGGCTCCTGGTACTTTGCAGTGAGAAATCCCTTTACCCCTTGGGGCGTTAATTCATTCATACGAGCGATTCAACAGAAAAAAACCGGCCAAGAACGCGAAAAAGTTACCCGCGCACTACTATTTCAAACGTGCATCAAGCATCACGCCCGTCCGGCGCGGCGATAAATGCAGTCGCTGACGCAATTGCCGCAAACGCCGCCGCGCGGCCTCCGTACCTCGATGACGATACTTCCATGGTATAACAATGAGTCGTCCACGAACATATCGCATCAGCGCGGCCGCGGTGGTTGCCGCGCCTGCGATATTGCCGGCACGTAAATGCCGAAAACCTTCTTTGATTGCTACTCCGCCAAAGAAGTCCCGCCAATGCTGATCGCCCCGGCGTAATGCCGCGCGCAGCCTTGCCGAGTGCGCGACAAACGGCCGCTCCGCGCAAACGACACGGTTGGTCGCTCGTAACATAATCGCGCCTTTGCGCGAAGTGTTACTGCCGTGCCGGCGATATTGCGCAACTACATTGCCATGATGTGCGCTCGAGAAGCTTCGCGCGGCGCGTAATAGCAGTTCGTAATCTTCGGCAGGCGCGAAAAACGACTTGAACCCGCCGATCTTTACCAGCACGTAACGCTTAAAGAGTACCGCGATGGTATTCGCGACATGATTTACCCGCAGGAGCTCTTCGTAGAAGTTCGTTTCGAGTACGGGCCAGTTACCTCTGCCGGTACACTTACCTTCTTCATTAATCCACTCGATATCCCCCACTACGAAACCAGCCTCCGGGTGAGCGGAGAAACACTCAAGGTGCGACTCGATCGCGCCGGGTGTCAGGCGATCATCGGCATCAATGAACTGAACGTACTCGCCTCGGCTATGCTCCAAACCCGCGTTGCGCGCATTGCCCACCCCACGATTTTCCTGCGCGATGTAGCGGATCGATGGATAGCGAGCTGCTGCTTCGTCGGTGTTGTCAGTGGATCCGTCATTGATGACAATGACTTCAATGTTGGGATGCGTTTGCGCTAAACAGCTCTCGATCGCGGATGGAAGATAGCAACCCTGGTTAAAACAGGGTACTACGATCGATACCAAAGGTGCACCTGCGTCTTTCATTACTATTTCACCGGAACCATCGCTGAAACCGGTCATCTCAGCCAGGGCCCCGCAAATACAACGCAGGACTCAATCAGCAGACAGAGCACAGTAACGCTACTGTGCTCGCGAAACCAGCAAAAGATTCTAGCTTACTCGGGCGAAACGCCTGGCTGCTACGAACATCAGAACCACTGCGGCGCTAAGTAAAAGCACTGTGTTGCCCGAATCAGGTACTATATTCGCCGGAACGCCTGGCCCGATGCCAAAAACGTCATTCGGGACCTCGCCAGGCGTAAGCAACTGGAGCTCGCCCCCGGTAATTGTCACGCGCGGGCTGTTGGGTAGCAGCAAATTGAAGTGCGTGCCGTAGAAGTCGAGCGGCGGCGCGAACTCTCCCGAGAGCAGCGGGAACATCCCGGCAGACATTGAGCCGTCGTTTCCCGACGCGCTGCCGAGGAATTGAGGCGGGCCGAGTACCGTCCCGTACTGACCTAGTAAGTACCCGGTGCCATTAAGGAATCCAACAACTCTTGAAGCGCTTGTTTGTAACGTCACCAGCACCTCGAAGGACGGATTGGTAACGCTGAAGAGTCTGGCGAACTCGTTATTGGCGAACGAGAAATCGAGAGAGAGCGTCTGCCCGTTGAGATGGGTGCCATCGAAAGTACTGAATGTCGCCCCGACATGGGAGGTGATGTGAGGCGCGGGACCGAGATTCACCGAGATTTGGGAGGCGTGTGCTCCGATCAGTGCTCCGAAAACAACCGCGAGTGTTACACACCCACGTTTCGAGCGGCGAAGGCGATGACGGTTAATTTGACTCATCGTATTGTGAATTGTAGCTCAGTTATAAATTCCACACAACGTGATTCGTGGGCCATGATCGCGTCGCTCCTCATTCTGGTGTCACAAGCAATACTCGTTCCAACATCACCGGCTCTATTTATTGCTCTGATAAACGATCGCTGATAACGCGCTTTGCTGCGGTACTTCAGAACGTCGTACTCCCCGTGTCTGAGGCCGCGCTGTTCACCGGCACATCTGAGAGCGCTGGCGAACCACGCCCCCCTTTCCGTTGCGACATGTTGCTTGTTGACGTTCGCGTACACCCGTAAACTGCGCCGGTGCTTCAACACTGCCCGACCGCTTCCAGCGGCGATGCTTTAATGGGTGCTATCAACCTGGTGCCTCGACTCAGAGTACGCGCGGGCGTCTTATTCGTTCTCCTGCTTCCAGTCGCATTTGCAGCGGTGACGTGTCGCGCCGCAACGCATGTCGCTCGAACTCCAGGGCTTAGGGACGTGCAAAGCGCGGTAAACAGCGCAACCGACGGCGACGAAGTGATCGTGCCACAAGGAACTGCAACGTGGACATCGAGTTTGGAGGTGCAGCGCAATATCACGATTAGAGGTGCCGGGCCGGGGAAGACAATCGTGTTCGATGGCACGACACCTGAGCGGCGTTGGCGGAGTGGAGATGGTGCTGTGCTCAATGTCCGACTGTCAAGAGAGGCACCACTTTTTCGATTAACAGGCTTCGAGTTTCGCGGGTCGCCTTCTGGACAAGGCAAGCACTTGATCGCGAGCTTCAACGGCGGCTCGACCGCCGCGCAACACCCGCTCGTCTTAGGATTAACCAGCAACTTCCGGCTTGATCACTGTAGGTTCGCCGAATTAAACGGCATGCCCGCAGTCTTCAACAACGTCCTCGGTCTCGTCGACCACGTAGAATACATCGGCCAGGGCGATTTTTGCTTCGTGCAGCACGGCAAATGGGGCGGCCACGATCTTGGCCACGGCTCGTGGGCTGATGACCCGTACTGGGGGACTAACAAATTCCTCTTCTTCGAGGACTGCGATTTCACCAACGAGTGGGTTAAAAGCCCCCCATACGGTTTCGACGCTTACCTCGGCGCGCGCTTCGTTGTTCGGCATTGTCGGTTTCACGGGAACACCGCGATCACGGGTCATGGAACGGAAACACCGCAACGCGGAACGAAACAAATCGAAATCTATGACAACACTTTTGATTTCTCTACGATCAAGCAAACGAAGTTTCCTCATTTACGCAGTGGTACCGTGATCATGCATGACAATCGACTTACGAACTGCTTTGCTGGGATGGGGCTGCACGATTACCGACAATGGGGGGCGTATCCACAGTGGGGCTACTCAGATGGACAAAGTGTCTGGGACGAGAACGATCCGAAGCCACATCCTTATGCCGTAGGTGTGAATACTGGCGCTGCGGTTTCAACTCCCGGAGGCGAAATCATTGACGCCCAAAGCGAAGTAGGTGGAGCAAAACACTGGAAACCGGGCGAGTTCTCCGGGATTGATGAAGGCGTTACTTACATCATCAGAAACATGACGGCGCCACTGAAGAAAGACGGAAACCATCGGCAAACATTTCTTGTTGATAATGGCAGTAACACGTTGAAGCTCGGACACGTTCCGGTGCAGTTTGCCACGGGCGACCACTACGAGGTTTGGAAGGTTAAGACCAGTCTTGATCAGCCCGGTCAAGGGAAAGGACGGTTGCTCAAAGGTAACGTGCGCTACGGCGGCGCTTTCTTCGCCGATGGATCATCCGGCAGTTGGCCTCAGCGCGGTTTTCCGCGCGAGCCGTGTTATTCCTGGAACAACGTTAACGTTACGGGCGGAGTAGGTGCGAACGTTCAGCTTAAACTAAATACAAATCAACATTCTATGAACGAGTGGCGCGACTACATCAACTACGGCGATGTTGGTGATGCCGCGCAGCAGATCGGGCCACCGGACCACACTTATACGTACCACCCTTACACTTACCCGCACCCTCTACAGCATTCCTCCAGCTCAGTTGAGACGAAATGAGCGGCTTTGCTGCCCGTTCTTAGCTCAACGAGTAGCCCGCGTCGCGCAACGCCTCACCGGCTTCGCTTTCTGCAACCTCCTTCTGCTCCTCGGTAAGCTCGGTTTTCCAACGGCCAATCGAAGATTTGAATCCCTGCGCCGCCGCCTGCATGACGCTGTGTGAGGAGGCGCTGTCATTCTCCCCCAGAAAGTCGAGTAATGGCGGGATCGTCGTTTCGGGACTTAGCACAAGGTCCTCATAGCGGAGATGATGCTGTGCCCTAGCAGGAATGCTTCTTTTCAGTTGCTGCACTTTGTCAGCAAACCGGCGCCATATCCAGATACATCGGTGGAAATCACTTGTGGACATGTATTCCCTCTCACGCGTCGGCTCGATGTAGAAATGCGGATATGGCCCGTAAAGGTATTCGCCGGGGTCTCGTTTGCCCAGCGCGGATGAGCTTGCAAGGTGCCACGGTTTGCGCATCAGCGACAAGGCTGTGTCGCGCCCATCTCGGTTGATGACCAGAAACTTCGCGTCAGGAAACATACCGTAGAGAGTTTCAGCAATCCACGTATGGGCCGGGTTTTTCTCCGCGATGCGCGCACCATTACCAGGACAGCGAAGAAGTAGCAGCCGAAAATTCAACTCATAGGCCAAACGCGCCTGCCAGTAGGTCACTTTGTTCTGATAAATCAAACGCGCATAATACTTCAGCGCCGGAGGCTCATAGTAATAACTAATGCGCGGCAATGATTCGATCAGCTCTCCCAGGAAGGTGGTGCCGGATCGCGGACAACCGAGTATAAAGATAGGCCGCTGGATCGGCAATAGCGACCACACACGCACATGCAAACGGGTCCACTTAGTCCCGTGAGGCCGTGTAGCCCGCTGAATGACTTGCGACGAATCAATGATCTTTCTCAGGAATGACCGGCGATCGAGATCACGAACGATCGTCCCTTCATCGAGCGAGGGCGTTTCCGTTGGGAATTGTGATACTTTCATCTCTGCGCGAGCGCCTCGTCTTCATTTTGGGGTCGAGCTTGCGTCCCGCGGCTATAGAACAGGCTAGCCCAGAGCGACCGGGGAGCTTCAAGGCCGCCAGGCAGCAACCCGAGACTACAGAGATATACAATCGCAAACGTAATGAGACCACCGCCCAGAGTTACAACTGGATGCCACCCCGCGAAGTGAACGATCAAGAGCCATGTTGCGAGCGCCGCCGGCACTGAGGCGGCGAGAGATCTCCACGTCGCTTCGAAGAAGTCCGACATCCGCACAGGTGTGTCTTTATAGCAGTAGCTCAACCCGGGAAGCTTAAGTGCTACACGAGACGTCGAAACCGCGATAGCGACGCCGGTCAGACCCCAAAAGCTGCCGACGAAAATAGCTAAAACAAACAGGATGCTGGCACAAATCCCCCACCGCGCCTGCTTGTCAACGTGCCCCCAGGAGTTGAACACCCATCCTGTGGCAACGTTCGTAACGGCCATCAAAGCAGCGGGTGAAAGGAGCCGGTAGAGCAGAGCCGTTTCTCTCCAAGCGGGCCCGAGCAACACAACCACGAGCGAATCTGCTAGTATCGTCGTAGCGATTACAA
>JAFASN010000060.1 GCA_019244415.1 Verrucomicrobiota bacterium
ACTTCCCGGTGCAATTTGCTTACGCCATTGGAGTGCCGGCTCATCCGCAGCGCGAGAATGGTCATGCTGAACGGATCGGATGTGTTCACGCGCGTTTGGCCGAAGGAAAAGAACTCATCGAACGGCAACCCGAGGTCTTTGGCAAAACCGCCAAAGTATCTCTCCATCATCTCCCGGGGGAACGAATCATTGCCGGCAGGCACGGGCGTGTGCGTGGTGAAAACGTTCGCCGAAGCGGCGATCTGGAGGGCAGCGTAAAAGTCCAGCGGCTTCTCGCGCATCAGGCGCCGGATTCTTTCCAGAGCGAGGAACGCGGAGTGCCCTTCGTTCATGTGGAAAACTTCCGGCTCAATGCCAAGCGCATGCAGCGCCTGCACGCCGCCGATTCCAAGTACGATCTCCTGCCGCATTCGCATTTCGAGATCACCGCCGTAAAGCTCGGCCGTGATGAGCCGGTCTTCGGCGCGGTTTTCGGCCACGTCGGTATCGAGCAGGTAAAGGTTCACGCGCCCGACACGCAGTTGCCAGATTTTGGCGAAAACATCGCGGTCGAGAATCCGCACGGAGATGAGTACCGCGCGATCATCGTGCCGAACATCGCGAATCGGCAGATGATGAAAGTTTTGGTTCAGGCTGATGGCGTGCTGCACGCCCTCTTTGTCGATCTCCTGCCGGAAATAACCGTGGCGGTAGAGCAGCCCGACGGCGACGAAGTTCAAATCCAAATCGCTGGCTGACTTGCAATGGTCTCCCGAGAGAATGCCGAGCCCCCCGGAGTAATTCGGAATTGATTCATGAAAGCCGAACTCGGCGGAAAAGTACGCCACCGGTTTCTGCAACTCCGCGCCTTCGCCTGTTTTTCCGTAGGTGTCCTGGCGCGCGAGATAGCGTGTGAAAGCGTCGTGCACCTGTTTCAGCTCACGCAAGAACGTCTTGTCGGTCGCCAGCTCTTCCAGCCGTGCCTGGCGGGAAAGCTGGAGCATGCGGATGGGGTTGTGATTGGTCCGGTTCCAGAGATCGACGTCGAGATACCGGAAGAGACGACGGGCGGATGGTTCCCATGTCCACCAGACGTTGTAGCTCATGTCGCGCAGCGGCTCGAGCGCGGCCGGCAGCGTGGGCACGACGTTGTAGGAATGGAAGTTTGGCATGTGAAGAAGGGAAAGAAGCGCGAGATTAAGAGCAGGAATTAAGGGCGGCAATCACGCAAATCAACGGAAGCGGATTGTGTGCCTTAGTACCACGGCCGCCGTTCGCCCCCGGGGAGAAGCAGCCCAAGGAACAATCCACAGCTCAAGCCACCCAGGTGCGCCGACATGCTGACGCGCGGCGTCAGGATGTCGAACGCCGTTTGCAGCAGCACGATGAGTACAAGATTGCGCAGCCGCCGGCTGGCCAGTGGCAAGTGACGATTGCGCAGAAGGAATCCGCCCCAGGCGCCGACAATTCCCATAATGCAGCCCGACGCACCGACAAGCTGCACCGGCTGAAGGAATTTGTATCTCGTTAGCAGCACGACGATCAGGCTCGAGCCGATGCCGGAAAGCAAGTAGTAGGTGGCGAACGTCGCCGCGCCGGCTTCGCGCTCGAGCGGCGGTCCAAGCAGCAGCAGTGCAAACATATTCACCACCAGGTGGAGCGTGCCGAAGTGCAGAAACAACGCCGTAAGCAGGCGCCAATATTGGTGTTCGAAGATGACCAGGTCGGTGTCAAGCCAGCCGAGTCGCTCAAGTGTCAGCGGGTTGGTCGAGCCGCCGAGATAAATCTCGCCGGCAAAGGCGACGACGTTCAACGCAATCAGCGTGAGTACGACGGGTGAGAGTTGAATACGCTGCTGTCGTGTGCGGTAGAACGGGTCACGCGCAGCCCGGAGCCGGTTAGCGCGGTAAGCTGGCAAAATGAGCAGCGCGAACCAAAACAGCGCCGCGATCCACCCCGCGAATCGCGGCACAAACAGCCACGTCAGCGCCGAAGCAAACAGCACCAGCGCAGCGGCAAGACCAACGCGACGGTTCCGTAGCCGAATGCTTTGGCCGCACACCACGAGCGATGACGCGACAGCGACAAACAGAAAAAGATGATTCAGCTCCATGACTGGTTTTGTGGCGCCTCTTTACTCTTGCGTCCTGAGTACGCGAAGCGGAGCGGAAAATTCACGGGCAAGGTAACGAAAAAGTTTGATCGCTCGACTCCGCCGCGGATGACAAATGCTTTCGCCGCGCCATTTTTCTCCTGTGCAAATCTCGGTCACAAATTACCTCGATGTCATTTCCTCCTGGTGCTTCTGGGCAGAGCCGGCGTGGGCTGAATTAAAGCGGCGTTACTCCGTCCGCGTCAGTTTCGACTGGAGAATCGCGCTGATGGACCCGCAAGGGCTGCCAAAATCGCGCGCACAGGAAGAATGGTTTTATCGCCGCAGCGGCGTGATGAATCGCTCCCCTTTCATGCTGCGCTGCGATTGGTACGAGCCGGTGCTGCCTGAGTACCTCGCGCCCAATCTGGTGGCGCAAGCGGGCCGCCGGCTCGGCGTGACTGAAGATACGGTTCGGCTGGCCCTGTCAAACGCGATCCTGCGCGATGGCGCACCCGCAATTCGCGAAATCGAAGTCGCCGCGGAAATCGGAGCGAAAGCTTCGGGATTGGACAAAGCGAGATTAGCTGAATGCGCGCGCGCACCGGAAACAGAGCAGCTGATCCGGGCAAGTACGGCGGAGTGGCACGCGCTGAAAGTGACACAGCGGCCTACGATCGTCATCGATACCGAAATCGGCGATCGCGCCATTTTTTCCGGCGTGGTGAAGTTCGAGCCGATTGCCGCGACGATCGATTCCATGCTGGAAGACGCGGAATCTTATGCTGCTTACCGCGCGCATCACGGAGAGCCACCGGCTTCGTAGGCGAACGGGGCTTCCTGGATTATCCGTTCCTGCACGGAGCGCCTGGGGGGCAATTAGAACCCCTTTGCGCGAGAATTGCATTTGACTTCGGCGCGATGTTTGCTGAGTAAGTAAGTTCCGTTTTGCGACTGAATATTTTGCCTTCACCTATTTCGCCGAGTTCGCCTGTCTGCGAACATTCCGCCACAGTCGCCACGTTTCGCGTTTAAGTGCTTCCTCGAATCATCAAATTGAGCAGCGCGCGGGACGCGTTCGCGGTACTTAAAGGAGCCTGAGCTTGCAGCAGCAATTTCGCGTCAATGGCAGAATTCGCGCGCGCGAGGTGCGTGTCATCATGGGCGCAACCGGGGAGCAACTGGGCGTAATGAAATTGTCCGAGGCGTTGCGTCACGCCGACAGCATGGGCTTGGACCTCGTCGAGGTCGCGCCGACGGCAAACCCGCCGGTGTGCAAGATCGTCGCCATCGGGAAATTCCGCTACGACCTGTCTAAACAGGAGAAAGACCGGAAATCATCCGGCACGCGGCTGAAGGAGATCAAGTTCCGCGTTAACATTGACGATCACGATTACCTGACGAAAATCCGCCACGCGGAGGAATTCCTCGATAAGGGAAACAAGGTGCGGGTACAACTGCAATTCCGCGGGCGCGAGATGGCTCACCAGGAATTTGGCATGCAGCTGATGGACAAAGTAAAACGCGATCTCGCCGGCATGTCGCAAGTAGAGATGGAAGCGAAGCTCGCCGGGCGCAACGTCACCATGACGCTCTCGCCTTTACCCGCCAACCGGCGTAAACGCCGCTTCGCGTTATCTCCGGATGAAGCTCCCGTCAACGGCAGCAATGAGCCAGCGGAAATACCCTGACCACACGTGAGCGTTCCGCCCACGTTGTGACCTGTACTTTTCGCCGCTGCGCTCTCTTCTCTGTTATCTCAATGTCCGCCGCTGAACCGAAGTCGGAACAATCTCCCGATGCCGCATTGAAGCAGTTGCAGCAAGGTAACGCGCGCTTTGCTGCAAGCTTCAAGAGCGACCCGAAGCCGACCCGCGCACGCCGGCTCGAGACAGCGCAGAAACAACATCCGATCGCGATCATCGTGGGTTGCGCCGATTCGCGCACCGGACCGGAAATTATCTTCGACCAGAACATCGGTGACCTCTTTGTCGTGCGCACGGCCGGGAATGTCGTGGATGATCATGCGCTCGGCAGCATTGAGTACGCAGTCGAGCATCTCGGCACGCGGCTCGTGATCGTACTCGGTCACGCCCGTTGCGGCGCGGTTTCGGCAGCGCTCGACAATGGCAGCGCGCCGGGACACATCGGCAGCATTGTGAGAGACATTCGCCCTTCTGTTGAGGCCGTGCGCGGCCAGGCCGGAGAGCTTCTCGTCAACGCCATCAAGGAGAATGTCAGGCGCGTAGCGGAGACGGTTCGCCAAAAAGCGGAGCTGGGCGATTTAGCGTCAGCCGTGAAGGTGGCAGAGGCTTACTACGATCTCGACACTGGAAAAGTAGCCTGGCTCGGCCCTCACTAGCCACTAAACACTAGTCGCTATTGTTTCTGCCACCGCGCCGAACACGAATTCGCGCCCGGTGTCGAAAAGTACTTGCCGCCGCGTCTGCTCATCCAGGTCACTCATGCTCTCGATCAGCGCCCCCGGCGTATGTTCGCCCAGCGGAAAAGGATAGTCGGATCCAAGCGCCACACGTTTCGCGCCGAAAAGCTCGAGCAGCAGCCGAAGTGCTGAAGCATCGTGTACTAACGAGTCCACATAAAACCGCGCCGGAGCGTGACCGTGCGCCAGATAGCTGCGTGGGTTCACCCTGTTATCAACCGCCACGAGATCAGGCCGTACGTGAAATGCATGCTCAATGCGGCCGGTGGTAAACGGAAACGCGCCACCGCCATGGGCAAACGCGACGCGGAGCCGCGGAAATCGCTCAAAAACGCCGCCGAACATCATCGAGCAAATCGCCAGCGATGTTTCAGCCGGCATCCCGACAAGCCACGGCAGCCAGTACTTAGGCATTCGCGTTTTTCCCATCATGTCCCAGGGATGAACGAAAATCGCGGCATCCAGTTCCTCGGCGGTGCGCCAGACCACTTCCAGCGAAGGATGATCGAGGTTGCGCGTGTCAGGCGCGTGGCAATGCGCGTTTGCGTCCACGTGCGTGCCGATCTCGATCCCGCGTAATCCGAGCTCCTCGATGCAGCGCCGCAATTCCCCCGCCGCAAGCTCCGGATCCTGCAACGGCACATTACCCAGACCCGTAAATCGATCCGGATGCGCGCGCACAACCTCGGCGATGTGATCGTTCAGGATGCGCGAAAGATCGAGCGTGTCGTGCGGTTTTGCCCAGTAACTGAACATCACCGGCACGGTGGAAAGTACCTGCATGGTTACGCCCGTCGCATCCATGTCCTCGATGCGCCGCGCTGGCTCCCACACTTGGTCGGTGATATCGCGGAACATCTGCTCCCCTTTAATCATGCGGGCGCAGCATGGTTGATAATGCTCCAGCCGGATGAAATCACCGTAGCCGTAACGCGCGTCCAGATCAGGCCAGTCGCGCGGCAGGATGTGAGTGTGGAGATCGATCTTCAAGAACAGTGACGAGTGACGATTGGTGACTGGCGAGTAAAGAAAGGCGAGTGCGGCGCGCTCCTAAGCGATTTTGTCACTCGCCACCTGTCACTTGTCACTGCCGAACGGCCTGACGGGTTCCGGTTTCTCGACCTTTGCCCCGCACTTCCTGCACGTTCGCCGCGCGTCATCGCTCCAGAATTCCAGCATGGCCCGGCTGAAATGCTCGACGATATCAGCGCAATCGAAATCAATGTCTTCGACCAGCGCCTCGCAGCGCGGACAGTAAAAGATCACATGCTCGTGCTCGCCCGGCGGCCGCCGCCGTTCCACCACGAGCCCGATCGTGTCCGGCGGGCGCACGGGCGCGTGCGGCACATTTGGCGGAATGAAAAACGTCTCTCCTTCGCGCACCAAGTTGTCGACAATGCGGTCACCCTCGCGCGTTCGTACTTTGATGTCGCCCTTAAGCTGGTAGAAGAATTCCTCGGAATCCACCTGGTGGAAATCATTCCGAGCATTCGGGCCCTTGATGATCATGACGAAAAAATCGCGCCCATCGTAGAGGTATCGGTTACTCACCGGCGGTCTGAACAAATGCGCGTTTTGCTCGATCCAGCGATCGAGATTCATCGCAGGCTGTACTTTCGTTTCTACTTCCGTGAGCGTGGCCATGAACAAAGCGTACCGGCACGCGGCGCGAGCGTCAATGCGACGAGCACGAGATTTGCGCAGGCGCACCGCTCAGTTGGATCGGTACGTAGCCAGCCCGCAATTCGCGCTTCGGTCGTACTCACCGCACTGAAGGGTTGCTCAGTCCGTCACCGACTATTTACCTAGAGCACCGATCACGCTTCACCTCGCCAGCGATCAACCCGGCGGCCAGCCGAGCTGCCGTTTCCCCAGCAAATGCACGTGTAAATGCGGCACGCTTTCACCGGCGTCTGGACCGCTGTTGATCACCACGCGAAACCCGCTTTTTAAGTCCAGCTTCTTCGCCAGCTCGCCCGCAGCGAGCAGTAGTTCACCGAGAATCTCGCGATCTGCTGGTGTCGCTTCAGCTAATCGCGGCAGGACACGTTTCGGCACGATAAGTACATGGACCGGCGCCTGCGGGTTCACGTCACGGAATGCAATCAGCTTGTCCGTTTCCAGCAAAATTTCGGCCGGAATCTGTCGCGCGATAATTTTCTCGAAAATAGTCATGTCAACGCAAGGAACAGCTCAACTCGTTCACTCCGCAACCGCCGGCCAGCTTCTCGCGAATAAAGCAGACGATCTCCCCGCGCAAGCTATCGCACGAACGCGACCACGCCCGCGCGGCCCGGAGGTGTTTCACAGCGGCGCCAAGGGCAACGAATTGTAAGGCGTTTACACCCGTACTCAGCAGCTGCTCGATGCGGCGACCAAGCATCTCGAAAAACGCCAGCTCGTACCCAGCTCCCGCCGCTTCCGCAATCTCAAACAATGAGACTGTCACCGGTGGCGGCGCCGGGGCGAAGTGCGGACCGATCTCGTTATAGCCAATGACTTTCAAAACGTAACGCACCGTCTGTGAAAGCTGGCTGAAGGCGACAAAGCTCTCGTCGTTCCTGAGCCGCAGGTAAAAGGCAATGCTCTCCGTGACGTGGTCCGTCAACCACCAGCTGGAGTAGCCCGCTTCTTGTGCCGCACGCGTGATCGCTTCGCGTAGCCAGCGGCGGTCAAACTCGAAGAGCTGTCCCGATTCAGCCCTGAGATAAGGAAACTCCTCCTTGAACGCGACCATTTACCGTTTCTCCACCGGAAAAAGCTCACGTTGCTGCGTACTCGTGCGCACACGCCGGCCAAGCGCGCGGACAGCATCGATGAATTCATCCGCCTGCTCGAAGCGTTGATGCACCGAGGCGTAACGCAGGAACGCTACTTCATCGATGTCGCGCAACTTCGCCATGACATGCTTGCCGATTTCCGCCGAGGCAACTTCGCGGCCGCCAGTCTCCAGCGCATGCACTATCTGATCGACAGCTTGCTCCAGCACGATCAGGCTGATCGGTCGCTTCTCGCAGGCCTTGGCCATGCTGGTGACCAGTTTGGCGCGGTCGAACGGCTCATGTGACCGGTCCCGTTTGACCACGCGCAGATCGGTGCGCTCGATCTCTTCGTAAGTGGTGTAACGGTACTTGCACTTCAGGCATTGTCGCCGACGCCTGATACTCGTCCCGGCACGCGATTGCCGCGAGTCGATGACCTTATCAGTCCGCGAGCCGCACTTGGGACAACGCATAGTGTGTAGCCCACGTGTAACACACAACGTATTGCATCGTCAACGCTCATCACCCGCCAGTTTTGCTCGCTTTCGCCGGTCCGATTCGACGGTGGAGAATTCCTCTGCGGCCCGCCGCTCGCCTCAAGCACGATGTTTATGGAATGAACTCCCAAGTGTCGTTCATGAAGCCGGCGCTATTTTGCCCTCCAAAGAGGATGATGTGACCTAATGCTTCATCGTAAGCCATCCCCGCGCCTTCCCGTGGGGGCGGCGGCGACAACGGAGAGAGCTGGGTCCAGTACGAGCCGCTCCAGACCCAGGTATCGTTCTGATCAACGCCGCCGTTTCCTCCGCCGAACATAATGACTCCGTTGAAAGCCGGGTCGTAGGCAGCAGACGCCGAATACGCCCACGGAGGCTGTGTTGCGACGGCCTGAAGATTCCAGCTTCGGCGATCGAAAGTCCAGGTGTTGACCGGATTCACGTCGGCCAAACCGCCAAACAGCATAACCTGTTTCAGCGCGGGATTGAGCGCAACCGCTGCCGAGGACCGCGCGTACGGCAAAATCGCTGGATAAAGATGTTGCCAGTCTTTTCCCTCCCAGCGCCACATTGTGTACTGATAAAAATTCCCGTCGAACCCTCCAAATTCGTCCACCTTGCCATCGGGATCAGTGAAGATCATCGGACCGGTCACGGCCGGAGGAGAGTGCACCGGCTTTGCCTCTCTCCATGCCGCTCCGTCCCAGATCCAAGTGTCGCGCAGATACTCGCTGCCGTTGAATCCGCCGAAGAGTACCACCTGGTGATTGGTGGCATCGTACGCCATCTCCCCGTTTGCGCGCGGTGGCGGAGCTACGGGCGTGCGCGCCTTCTTCCATGAGACTCCGTCAAACAACCACGTATCATTACGATAGCCACCGCCGAAGCCGCCAAACATGACAATATTGTGGTGGGCGGCATCGTAAGTCATAGCGAGATACGAGCGCGGCGGCGGTGCGGTTGAAGGAGACAAACGGTGCCAGCGTATCAACGCGGCCGTTGGCGACTCGAGTACGCCATGTGAGAACGACGAAGACGATTGCCCAAAAGCGCTCATGCTGCACAGAGCGCATACCAGCGAAATACCCAAACGAAGGCTTCGCATCACAGGAACAACTGTACTCAAGAGCGACAAAGCTGACAATTGCGATGATGTGTTTGCCGAATTGCTTTCGCGAACTCGACAACTTGCCGCCGCCTTGCCGCCGCTCGAGCACCGAAAGATCGACAAGCTCGCGCGACCATCGGGCAAACTGCCGTGCGAATGCGGCTGGTCCTTGCAGACCAGAGTTTCGTCTTTCGCGCTGGGGCGGAACCGCTAGATTTCAGGCGTGAGCTACGAGGTTTTCGCGCGCAAGTACCGCCCGCAAACATTCGACGATCTGGTCGGGCAGACCCACGTCTCCCGTACTCTCAAGAATGCCGTCGAGCAGAACCGCCTCGCGCACGCCTACCTGTTCGTTGGGCCGCGTGGAACGGGAAAAACTTCTACGGCGCGCATCCTGGCCAGGGCGCTGAACTGTTCCAAGTCGCCGAAGCCAACAACGCAGCCATGCGGCGAGTGCGATAATTGCCGTGAAATTTCCAGCGGTAACAGCCTGGACGTCCTCGAGATCGATGGCGCGAGCAACAATGGCGTCGAACAAGTACGCGAACTGCGCGACAACGTGCGTTACGCCCCGGCCAAGTCGCGTTTCAAAATCTACATCATCGACGAAGTACACATGCTCAGTCAGGCAGCCTTCAACGCGCTTCTTAAAACACTGGAAGAGCCGCCGCCGCACGTGAAGTTTATCTTCGCCACCACGGAACCGCAGAAGGTCCTGGCCACAATTCTTTCGCGCTGCCAGCGTTTCGACCTGCATCGCATTCCCATCAACCTCATCGCGCAACATCTTCAGCTCATCGCGCGCAAGGAGAAACTGACGCTTGCGCCCGCAGCAGCACACGCCATCGCGCGCGGCGCCGAGGGTGGAATGCGTGACGCTGAATCGATGCTCGATCAACTGGTAGCCTTTTGCGGAGCGCAGATCGACGAAGCAGACGTACTAAATGTTTTCGGCTTCACCAGCCAGCAAACCGTCTCGGAGTTCATCGGGAAAATTTTGCGCGGCGAAACAGCCGACGCTCTCGAGTCACTACATCAGCAATGCGAGGCCGGTAAAGACATGACGAAGCTCATTTCTGACGCCATCGCCTACTTGCGCGACTTACTCGTTTTCAAAGTGAAACCGGACGCGCTCAGTGACGAAGTGACTTCGGAAATTCGCGCCGCACTTGAAGAACAATCAACGCTGCTCGATACCGATCGCCTCCTCGAGCTCATCGACCAGTTCGCTGCGGCAGAGGGACGAATGAAATGGGCGCCGAACAAGAAGCTCCATTTCGAAGTACTAATCATCAAAGCAATCCAGACGCTGAATCAGGCTACGCTCGATGAAGTAATCGAGAACCTCAGCGCACTGGGCGAGGTAAAACCAGAGGCTCGATCGAAACTGAAAGAGCAGCCAGCTCTACCGTCGACGCCCGAGCCGAAGCCGGTGCTTGAAACAGATCCGGGCAAGATCTGGGAAAAGGTCAGGACAAAAGTTCCCCCTCGTGGATTCCTGCGCACGCTTGTTGACTCATTGACTCCTCTCAGCCTCGACGGTCGCAGCTTTGTCGTCGGCTATTCTCCGGAACAGAAGTCTTCAATCGAAACACTAATCACGCCCGCTAACCGGAAACAGCTCGAGAACTCGTTGCGCGAGATAAGTGGACGCGAGTGGACGCTCAAACTCACCGCGCGCGACGAGCCGGCCAGCAAGACGGAGGAGGAGTTTGTCAAGGCGGCGAAGCCGCCACCGCCAATCGTGCGGGAAGCACTGGAAATGTTCCAGGGTGAAATCAAACAGGAGGTCTGATGAACCTGAACAAGCTAATGAAGCAGGCGCAGAAGATGCAGGAGCAGATGGCTAAAGCGCAGGCCGATCTCGAAGAAAAAACGGTCGAGGTACAGTCCGGCGGCGGCAAGGTCACCGTAGTGGCTAATGGTGCCGGCGATGTGGTCTCGATCAAAATTGCCAAGGAGATTGTTGATCCTGACGACGTGGAATTTTTGGAAGAACTCGTACTCAGCGGAGTGAAGCAGGCGATCGAGCAAGGAAAAGCAATCGCCAGCTCGGAGATGTCAAAGATCACCGGAAGCATGGGCGTGCCGGGACTTGGGCTCTAGGCAAGCGGTTGCGCTGTGATTGGCGGCTACAACTCGCGCATGGTGCGGCGGTGTTTGTCGTAGTTGCACACTTGAGTCACACCTAACTCGTCCATTTTCTTTTTAAGCTGCGCGTACTTATCTCCGAGCTGGGCAGATGAGTGCGCATCTGAAGCGACAGTGAATGGAATGCCCTTTTCCACGGCCATTTTGATAATCTCGTCTGACGGATATAGCTCGTTCACTGGTTTACGCCATCCCGCCGTCGATAACTCGATAGCAAGGTTCCTGTTCGCTACTAGTTGTAAGGTTTCGTCAACCAGTGCCGCTATTTCTCGTTGCGGCCGGTGACCATGAATTTTGATCAGGTCAAAATGGGCAAGGCAATCCACCAGCCCAGTTTCGATCAAACTGCGCAGCCGCGCGAAGTAGTCCAGATATACCTCATCGATATAACGGCCGGAGAATTGCTCGGCGCCCTCCGGCACAGTGTCGAACATCTGCTTCGGGTTATCGAGGTAGTGAACAGAACCGAGGACAAAGTCCAGCCCGTCCCAGTTGTCCTCCACCCATTTCCGACCTTGCCCGCCCGTTTCCGGATCATTATCCAGCTCGATTCCCGCGCGGATACTTATCTTAGGGTTACTTTCGCGCAGCCGATCTAGCTCATCGAAATCGATACCAGCATGAAAGCGATCGTGATCAGTGAAAGCGATATCGTCGATGCCTTTCCTCTGCGCGGCATCGACCCAGGGTTGTAATAGCTCGCGAGTGTATCGCTGGATCCTGTGCCCCTGCGGATGCGTGTGATAATCTGCCGGGAGCGTCGAACCTCCGAGCGTACTGTTCGTTTCAGCACTTACATTCACCATTCACTAGTTAACTAGTCACATATCCCCTCACTGCGCCGTCATGAACTTCTGCCTCGCCCGCAGCTCGGGGTACTGTGGGAAAAGTACTTCCGCTGTGTACACCCGGCCGGGTTGCAGCTCACGGGTTGCGATCGTCTCGTCATACACGATCTGTTCGCGCGGATTGATCAGCAACGTTCCGGCTTCCTGAGTAAAGGCGCGGTTTTCCGACCAGCGCGTCAACACCGTGCCTTCGGCATCCAGCAGCTGAATATCAATCCGCTGCGAAGTAGGAAAGTCGAGCGTGACAGGCGAGCTCCCGACGTTATCCAAATTTGCTTTCACATGCAGCTGCCGAACTTCGGAAAGGCGGACTGGCTCAGTGGGAACCTCCACCTCCAGGAGCAAACCACGAAGCTTTGGATCGCGGTAGCGGGGCGGCTTTCTCGACGAGCCGAAGGGATGAAGGACGCGATCGAAAAAGCTGCGCGATGAGGGACTGGGCGCCTGCGCTGGCGCAGCGCCGGCGAGAAATAGCGCAAAAAGCAAGGCAAGGGCCATTTTCATCTGGCGTGTTTCAGCAAACGCTGCAAACACTGTCAAACCCTTTATGAATCGCTGCCTGCCACGCGTGCTGTTCGGGCTCTACCTAATAATGCTCCAGCCGCTGATGGCAGCAGAAGAGCACTGCACCTTCCGCGTTCATGCACAGGCAAACGAGAACGATGGCGATGTATTCGCCAGCCCGGTGACAATGCCGATCTCAGGCAAGCAGATTTTTGTCGAGAAAATCCCTGTCGTTTCTGAACATGACGTTGCGGCGTTCCGCGCAATGCCCGCGGCGGACGGCAGTTTCGGCGCGTTGATCGAGCTGAATGAGCATGGGCGACTCGCCCTCGAAGCTGTGAGTACGGAACATCGCGGGAGCACATTGCTTGTGCTGGTAAACGGACGGGCTGTGACTGAGTTGCTCGTGGATCGCGCCGTCTCGGATGGACGGATTTACCTGCCGTCCGGGCTCGCGAGATCAGATATCGAGATAATGAACAAAGATTGGCCGCAGATTGGGCGGCATAAGCACCGGTAATCGTACTTGGGTATGAAGAATCTTGGCGCTCTTGTCGTTGTACTTTCAGTTATAGCTCTGCCGGCACATTATTCGTTAGCTCAGATTGATCGAATTACCGGCCGTACCTTCGCGACGCGCTCGGAGGTGCTCGCCTTGCACGGTATGGTCTGCACAAGTGTACCAGCAGCGACCGTGGTGGGGATTGATATCCTTAAACATGGCGGGACTGCTGTAGATGCCGCGATCGCTGCGAACGCGACGCTTGGCTTGATGGAGCCAGTTTCAAACGGCATTGGCGGCGACCTTTTCGCCATCGTTTATAGCTCGAAGGAGAACAAACTATACGGCTTGAATGGCAGCGGCCGGTCCCCGCTCGGCCTTAGCTACGATCAAATGAAGGCAGAGCTGGCGAAGCTTCATCGCGAAACCATTCCGCCGACTGGCATGCTCCCGATTAGTGTTCCAGGCGCAGTTGACGGCTGGGTGCAGTTAAACAAGCGCTTCGGCAAGCTCAAATTGAGTGACGATCTTGCGCCCGCAATTAATTACGCTCAAACAGGTTTTCCGGTTACTGAACTTATCGCGTACTACTGGTCCTTTGGACCGCGCCTGTACAAGGACTTACCTGGCGCCTTTCTGGCCACTTACACGCTTGATGGCAAAGGGCGTACTCCGGCGAAAGGTGATGTGTTCAAGAATCCCGCACTGGCGAATAGTTTGCGTTTGATCGGGGAGACAAACGGCGCCGCGTTCTACCGAGGTGAGATCGCCGATAAGATCGATGCTTTCATGCAGGCAAATGGCGGCTGGCTGCGCAAGGCAGACCTGGAAAAGCATAGCAGTACCTGGGTTGAGCCCGTTTCATCGAACTATCGTGGCTACGATATCTTCGAGCTGCCGCCGAATGGGCAAGGTATCGCGACGCTGGAGATGTTAAACATACTCGAAGGATTCAATCTCGCCGCGTGGGGACGGAATTCGCCGGAAACTCTGCATGCAATGATTGAAGGGAAGAAGCTGGCCTGGGCTGATCGTGCGAAATTTTATGCTGACCCAGATTTCGCCAAGATTCCTCTCGCTGGGCTACTTTCGAAAAGCTATGCCGCCGAACGCCGGAAACTGATTGATCCTCATCACGCCGCTCGGATTGTCGAGCCGGGCAACCCGGCGTTGAACCAGGGCGACACTATCTACCTTTGTACGGCGGATGACGAAGGCAACATGGTATCGCTTATTCAAAGTAACTATCGCGGAATGGGTAGCGGTATCGTCGTACCGGGACTCGGCTTTATGTTCCAGGATCGCGGCGAGCTCTTTTCCATGCAGCCAGGCCACGCCAATGTCTATGCTCCCGGAAAACGCCCTTTTCACACCATCATCCCGGGATTTGTGATGAAGGATGGAAAACCGTGGGAAGCTTTCGGCGTCATGGGCGGCGGGATGCAACCGCAGGGTCATCTGCAAGTGCTAACAAATCAGATCGACTTCGGCTTAAATGTGCAGGAGGCTGGCGACGCCCCGCGCTGGCAGCACGAAGGAGATAATGAACCGACGGGCGAGAAAATGACTAACGGCGGTTATGTGGAAGTGGAGAGCGGCATTCCATACGAAACGGTGCGGCAACTAAAGAAACTTGGCCACGATGTCCGATTCGACGTCGGCGGTTATGGAGGCTATCAGGCAATCAAAGTCGAATGGCACGATGGCACACGTGTTTACGTCGCTGCGAGTGAGTCGCGTAAGGATGGAGAAGCTGCTGGATACTAGCTGCGGGGCTACTCGTCATATGAGAATCGCGAGCGCACAGATCCGCTGCGAGGTGGGTAACGTCCCGGCAAACCTGCGCACCATTCGGCGAATGAGCGAACAGGCAAAAGTACAGGGCGCTGAGTGGCTAGTGTTCCCAGAAATGTCCGACCTTGGATATGTCATGGAAGTCATTCAATCCGAGGCATGCACCTGGACAGAAGGCGCAGTGCCGGAACTCCAGGCGATGGCGAAAAAACTTTCGCTCGGAATTATTTGTGGCGTCTCCGAACGTGCCGACGGTGCAATCTTCAATTCACAAGTAGTGATCGACGGCGATGGTACTATTATAGGAAAGTATCGGAAGACACATCTTTTCGCAGTTGAACCAGTGTGCGAGGAAAAGTGCTTTCGGCGAGGAGATACGCTTGGCTGCGCGTCGTTAGGCGAAGTTCGGGCAGGGCTAACCATTTGCTACGATCTGCGTTTTCCGGAGTTGTATCGGGCCCTTGTCTCGGGGTGTTCTCCCCAGCTATTCCTCCTATCCTCAGCGTGGCCAGCCTCGAGAATCGAGCACCTGACCGTACTTGCAACTGCTCGCGCGATCGAGAACCAAAGCTACTTCGTCGTCGCAAACCGGGCTGGAAGTGACGGCCGAGCGAAGTTCGGCGGTAGCTCGATGATTGTTGATCCCTCAGGCGTGGTACTTGCCCGAGCGGGAGCTGAGGAAGAGCAATTGCTTTGCGCTGAGATATCACCCGAGAGGGTTACTGAAGTACGGGAGCGAATGCCTGTACTCGAGCACAGGCGGACGGACATCTTACCTGCTTCACCAATGACCATTGATGAGCCGGCGTGTGTCAGCTAGGCGAATGAGTAAGTCTTTTCTTCTGGTCGTTGCTCCCGCTCTCATCTTGGGTTGCAGTCATGCAGAGGGGCTCGCCGGGAAGTGGCGCGCAACCGGGACCAGCGGGATGGTCTGGGAGTTTAGCGACAACGGTTCAGTTACCGAAGGCACCGTTCACGGTCGATACAGTTTCGGCACTGATGAAAGAGTCAAAATCGAAACTCCGTTTGCGACCAACGTCTATCGTATGCAAGTGACGGGCGATCATCTAGTCCTCACTGACCCGCGCGGTACAAGGCTCGAGTTCACACGGTTGAAGGACATTCACTAGGCAGGAGCGCCGCTGCCGGGACGAGGTCGCCTCCGTTCAGCAAAGTACACGCGCAGTACGCGGTAAACATCAACGCCGCGACTGGTTGCATTCCTCGCGTCCAAACGCCGAACAAATGTGGAGCAAGGCTGTTTTTTGAGACAGTGAGAAGAAGTAGCAGGAGAGAAAGCAAGCACAGCATGCGCAACCAAACCGGCTGCAAAAGGCGATCGGCATCGAGCGTCATGAGTACGACAGCAGGCGCCAGGAGAATATAAGTAAGCCCTTCCGTCGCCGGGCCGAGCAAAGTCATCCAGATACAGGCGAAGGAAAAGACCCCGACAAGTAGGCGACGTTCACTCCAGGCACGCAGCCGCCCTGCGAGGCAAAACAGTGCAATGGATGCGCCACTTAGAACTTGTATCACTTCATAAGTCGCCGGCGCGATAGGGAGATGGCCGAGCCGGACAAGTAGCAGCCATAGATCGATCGGCGCGGTGGTAATCTGATAGCTAAACCGATTGTCGTGAACTAGAGTGGTAAACCAGAGATGATACTGATCTCGCACGTAGCCGACCGTTTGATATAGGAATGGGAGCAGACCTAAGACCAGCAGGGCGATAAGTAGCCGCCAGGTGAATCGCCTGGGGGCAAGTACAACGAACAATAAGCCGACAACAATCGGGTAGACTTTGAAAGAGGCTGCAATGCCAATACATATCGCGGCCAGACTCCACTTCCCCCGTGTCGCTGCCGCCGTGGCGAGCATGACGAATCCAATGACCAGCGGGTTTGCCTGCGTCATATCGAGATTACCTAAGACGAGCGGCAAGAGGAGCAGTAAAGCTAACCCGTGATACCTTACGTGAATTGAGTACAGACCGCTTCGCAGAAGCGCGATCGCTCCGGCAAGAAAGACAAAGGTATTGATCGCAATCCAGACAGGCGCCTGGAGCAGGCCGGGTAGATGCAGGATCGCGGCAAAGAATGGTGCTGCCAATGGACCATAGACGAAGCGGCCCGGTATGTTCCCGTAAAGTGCCTGACCATGTATCCAGTGCTGCCCGCCTTCTTCGTAAATGTAAAGAAGAAGCGCGCGATTCGGCAGGCGGATGGCGCGCGTCACGACGACAACGAACGCGGCGGTCCACGCAATCAACGCGGCGGAGCTCCACCAAATCGCCTGCTTGCGCCCGGGACTCTGCATCAGCGGGCGAACCGCGTAGCTTCTCGCCCGCACGTGACCTAGGCTTTGCGGCGCGCTTTGAGTGTGGTTCGCCGGAACGCCATCGCAGCCTTGTAAGCATTCACTTCGCCGCGGGCGTCGTCCCAGGAAAAGGTGCGTGTTTTTGTGCGGTTGTTTTTGTCGCGCCACGAAACCGCGTAGCAGCCTTTCGGGTAACGGGTGACGCCGACGACCGGCTGCTTGAGGCCAAGTGCGGTCAAAATACGCCGCGGTATGTCGTGCCGGCGGCGCGAGGGCAGCATCCGCAGCAACATGTCGCGATATTTTTCGGCGTTGCGCAGGCTCTCGGTGGAATGCCCGGCGAAATGCTTGCTGAACTCGCGCCCCTCTCTCGTGACACAAACCTGGTACCCACTTGGTAGGATGCGAATGTTCCTGATCTCGGAATAATCCCTCGAGCTCTTCTTCATGACTCGTTCCTTCACTGCGTGCTGGTTAATGATTGGATCGTATCGTGCCACTCGCCCGCGGGTGGGTGCTCGGCTTCGCGCGAGGCAGGACGGGCGAAGCATATCGCGCGTTGCGGTTATCACAAGCAGCGAGACAAGGCGCTGAGTACGACGCGGTAATCTTTCTGCCGCCGTTCGAGGCGGCGCGTTTTCACGGCCGTGATGTGCCGCGCCCGAAAAAACCCAACTTTTTAGGGAACGCTCAGCACCTCTGCGACGAATTCGATGCGGAGGTTAGGGAAAATGGACAATGACAAACTAGATAACGAAGAAGACCGCGAGCTTACTCGCGAACATGAAGGTCATCCGGTCGCCACTGGCGTCGGAGCAGTCGGGGGCGGCGTGGCAGGCGCTGCCGTTGGGACAGCAGTTGGCGGCCCGATCGGCACAATCGTCGGTGCTGTAGTCGGAGCAGTTGCGGGAGGAGCAGGTGGCTACGCCGTGGGCGAAGCGATCGATCCGGCAGCGGAAGACGCCTACTGGCGCGAAAACCATTACAAGCAGCCGTTCGCGAAAAGCGGCAGCTACGATGAGTACCAGACCGGCTACGAAACGGGTTACCGCGGGTACGACAAGTACGGCGCGGAGAACCGCAGCTTCGACGAAGCGGAGCCGAACCTGGAGCGTGACTATCGCAGCTCGGAAACCGGGCTGCCCTGGGACAAAGCACGCGACGCCTCGCGCGCGGCGTGGAACCGCGTCGAGCGAGGAGAAGCAGTGCGAATCCCGATCACGGAAGAGCAGGTGAAAGTGGGCAAACGCGAGGTCGAGCAAGGCGCGGCGAACATTCGCAAGGAAGTACACACCGACACGGTGAACACGCCGGTGGAACTGAGACGCGAAGAGCTCGTGGTCGAGCGCACCGATGCGCGCGGGACAGATGTGCCGTCGGATGCGTTTCGCGAAGGCGAGGTGCGCATTCCGCTCACGAAGGAGGAGCCCGTCGTGCAGAAGGAGGCGAAGGTGGTTGGCGCGGTAAAGGTCGGCAAGAAACAGCAAAGCGAGACCGAGAACGTCTCCGAGACTGTGCGTAAAGAAGACGTGAAAGTCGATCGGCCGACAGACGAACGGTAAGCTGCTGACGAATAAAAGCTCCCGAGCGGTCCCGTGTAACAGCGGGACCGCTTTTTCTTTGAACGCCAGCAGGATGCGGTAAAAGCTCGGTACAGCTTACCGCCGAGCTGGTCACTTCTTGCGGGGCCTCGACTTTCGCCGGCGTGTACTAGTGTGTCTGGTTGACTTCAGCCGCGGTCTCTGCTGCCGCTTGACTGCCTCGCGCTCGCTCGTACTCCCGCGCATATCGCGCAAAAGCTCGGCGAAATCGACACCGAAGAACTCTTTTATCTTCACGCTCAGGCCGGGCATGAGCAGGCTTTGTCCCACACTTGATAACTCGTCCACGACTCGATCGGCGAATTGCACCACCTGCGAGTGTTTGCCGTGCTTCGAGCTCTTGTGAGCGAACCCGAGAGTGTACCCGAGCGCGAACCCGGCAGAGAGCGCACCCAGGCTCCAGACGAGCGGATCTTTTTGGAACTGATCACGATAATCGAGCACTCCTGAGACTGTCTGTTTTACCGAAGCGTAGCCTTGTTCAGCCGTCTCTTTGATTTCCTCCACCGTTTCCGCCAGAGACTCACGCGCGCGGCCAATCTGCCGTTGAAGATGGCGTTTGTTTTCCCCCGCGGTGCTTGTACTCGATTGATTCGCCATGGTTCTCCTCGTTAGAGCTCGCTGCTTAGCCACTGCTTGTCTTTCTCCAACTCAGCGGCCGTGCGTGGCGGCACCAGCCGCTGCCGGCTGATCTCCTTTTTCCCGCGCAGCACGATGAACGCGCCGCACACCAGGTAAAGCAGCGCCGTAATGATGAAACCCAGGGCGTACTTCGCGGGCTGGCTCAGTCCCGTATGCGCAAAGAGCATTGAGATCAGGAATGCGATCGCCACGTTCAGCAGCGCGAACCCAATGACCGCGACCACACCTCCCGCGATCACCATCACTGCACCGCGCACATACGTCTGCAGCTCTTCCTTGAGCTCAACGCGGAGTAACGCCAGCTTGGCGTCGAACAGTTGCGTCAACTGGTCAGTCAAGCGGGTGAACAGCGTGGGCAGCGTCTCCACCGCACGTTCCAACGGCACTGGTCTGTTCTCGTCTGCCACGGTTCTGGAATCAGGCACAACGGCTTGCCATCAGCCGCCGCGCTATCGTCGATTCGTTTTCGCCACCGCGTTTGCGCGCACGCCTCCCGCCAGGACGGCAGATCTCGCTACGTCGTGATGATCAGAAACAGCAGCAAAGCGACAAGGATAATCGGCACCGCGCAGATGATGAGTACCACATTGTGTCGGGGACCGCTCTCGGATGGAACCAGGTCATAGGCCACAATCGTCCGCTCGATCTTTTTCAAATGCCGCACCACGTAGATAAAAGCGACGATGACGGCGAGCAATGCAAGTATCGCCATGATTCGAATCGGCAATAACCCAGGGGGCGCGGCGAGAATAAGGACTGCTAGTCGCATCGTAAGCGCAGATGAAAACCGATCGTCCGGCAAAAAAGAAACGCATCAGCTGTCGCGGCCGGATGGCTCTTCGGCTTCTCACCTCTGCTTGCGATGTTCGCTATTGCCGCAGCGCCTGAACCTTACGAGATTGCTCCCGCACAAACCACCCATGTCACACGATTGTGGCCACTCACCCGCGACGGTTGATTTCACCCGGGCTTTTGCTGTCGGCGTTATCCTGAATAGCGCCTACATCGCCTTTGAAGTTGCCTACGGCCTGGTAGCGCACTCTCTCGCGCTGCTCGCAGACGCCGGCCACAACCTCAGCGATGTTCTTGGCCTGTTGCTCGCGTGGGCCGCGAGCGCTATGGCGCGGACGCGGCCGACGAAGCGCCGCACCTACGGGATGCGCGGCAGCTCGATCCTCGCGGCGCTATTCAACGCCATTCTTCTACTCGTCTCAGTCGGCGCAATCGCTTGGGAAGCTATTCGCCGTTTCGGCCAGCCCGAGGCTGTTTCGGGCAAAATCGTGATTTGGGTCTCCCTCCTCGGTATCGTGGTGAATACCATCACCGCATTGATGTTCGCCGCCGGCCGTAAAGGCGACCTGAACATCCGCGGTGCATTTCTCCACATGGCTGCTGATGCCGCGATCTCGGCCGGCGTAGTGATCGCGGGCGCTGCTATTGTACTCACTGGACTGCATTGGATCGATCCCGTAGTAAGTCTCGCCATCTGTGCCGTCATCATCTGGGGCACGTGGGATTTGCTGCGGGAATCGGTAAATCTCGCGCTCCATGCCGTCCCGCGCCAGATCGATCCTGACAAGGTAGATAGTTACCTGCGCGAACTACCTGGCATCAGTGAAGTACACGACCTGCACATCTGGCCCATGAGTACCACTGAAACAGCTATCACCGCGCACCTGGTTAAGCCCGATGGAGTTATTGATGACGGGCTCCTCTGCCAAATTAAGTACGAGCTGCATACACGTTTTTCGATAAGTCATGTGACGATCCAATGTGAGTCCGGCGATGCCGCCCATCCTTGCGAGCAAGAGCCGGAACACATTGTTTGAACTAGTTTTTGTGGCCGAACTTCAACCTCGCGCTTTAAAAGTCCTGCACGAGTGGGTGAAATCGGAGAGCTTGCGCCGGCATTGTTACGCGGTGGGAGATTGCATGCGGCATTTCGCGCAAAAGAACGGCGAAAATGCAGACTTGTGGGAAGCCGTAGGTTTATTGCACGACATGGATTACGAGAGGTACCCCGGCCAGGAGCAGAATGGGCAGCAAGGACATCCCTTTGTTGCCGCACAATGGCTGCGCGACAATGGCTGGAGCGACGAGATTTGCCGCGCGGTTTTATCGCACGCCAACTACTCGAATGTTCCGCGGCAGACTTCGATTGAGAAAACGCTTTACGCCGCGGACGAGCTGAGTGGCTTTGTCACGGCCGTCGTGCTGGTTCGTCCTTCGAGAAGTATCAGCGAAGTCGATGTCAAAGCAGTGAAAAAGAAGATGAAAGACAAAGCTTTTGCTCGCGCGGTGAATCGGCAGGATATCATCGACGGCGCCGCGCAGCTCGGAGTACCGCTGGAAGAGCTAATTACCGAAGTAATCACGGCATTGAGGGCAGACGCAGAGCGGCTCGGGCTGACTGGTCAGCTCGTTAACCTCAGCTCCAGTTCACAATGATGTCGCGCGTTTCTTCCACACCAACGCGCCACAAGTCGAGCAGTTCTTTGTCGTTGCGCTGATAGTAGCCCCCGTAGTTACCATCTCCAAGGTACTTTCGCAGTGACTCGGGATTAAGCTGCCGTAGCAGCTCAACGTCGCTCATCGCTTTCTGTTCGGCGGGCATGCTCACTTTGGCCAGCCGTGTCCAGGGAAAGTTCTCCATCCAGGACGCATGAGAAGCTACCCCATCGATATGTTGTACTTTGGCCCAGGTCTTGGGCGCGTTCCACCAGCTATGGAACTTCACTCGAACATCTTCGTGCCTGGCCAGCCATTCGCCGATCAAAGATTGAGCCGGAGCATTGCCGCCATGGCCGTTAACTATCGCGATTCGCCTGAACCCCTGGTGAGCCAGGGCATCCAGGATATCGGCAACTACTCGCAAGTAGGTGTCGACCCGCAGGCTTACTGTTCCAGGGTAAGCTGCAAAATAGGGCGTGATCCCATAAGAAAGTACTGGAAACGCCGGCACATTTAATGGCTCGGCAGCTTCAACTGAGATACGTTCAGCCAGTATCGAGTCCACGCTCAAACTTAAGTACGCGTGCTGCTCGGTACAACCAAGCGGCAGGACACAGCGATCGTCGCGCTGGAGATACTCCTCCACCATCATCCAGTTCATGTCACTGATCCGCATGTTAGTTCACCTGAAGTTTCTTTCGGACCTCGGCCGGATATTCCGGAAAGTAATTAGCGATCATACTTAAATTAAACTTCGGCAGAATACTTGTGTTCGACTCCCGCTCGAGCAGAAAGCGAAAGCTTTCTTCAATGAACTTCTCTGGAAGTACACTTTCCGCGAGATGGCGAGCAGGTTCATCTAGCGTCACGTGGTGAGTGGTCTTAGTACGTTCCAGCACGACTACTTCGTACTCATGACCAGTAAGGTGCCTGACTTTGATCATTCGAAGCTGGTCAGTAGCCGTTGCGCACAGGCACGCGCTGAGGCGGCGTCGCTGACCGAGACGACGTCCGCTCCTTTGCGCGTGCGCTGAAGCAGCCCCGCGAGCACCGAACCTGGCCCCAGCTCAATGAAGAAATTGCAGCCGAGGTCGAGCATTCCCTGCATACAATCGACCCAGCGCACCGTACCCGTGATTTGATCCTGAAGTGTTTGGCGAATTGCCGGCAGGGTGGTGGCAGCGACGCCGCTGACATTGCTGAAGACGGTGAAACGCGGCATCTGCATCTCGGTCTCGAGCAAAGGCGCGGCGAATTGTTGGTAGGCGCGTTCCATCAGCCGTGAGTGGTATGCGCCGGCTACATTCAACATCGTCGCTCGCCGGATGCCGAATTCTGGGGACAGGGCGGCTGCTACTTCCACTTTCGCGCGTTCGCCTGAAAGTACGATCTGACCGGGCGAGTTGATGTTCGCGAGATCGATATCCGCCGCGGCAGCAAGGGCGCGCGCCGTGTTTTCGTCCGCGCCGATCAACGCGATCATTGTCCCGTTGGTGGCGGCGCAGGCTTCGTCCATCAGTTCACCGCGTCTTTGCACGAGACGTAAACCGCTCGCGAACTCGAATGTTCCGGCGGCGCAATGTGCGGTGAGTTCTCCGAGTGATAATCCAGCGGCAGCGGTGGGCTGGAGATCGCCCGCAAGCTCGCGCAAAACGGCAAACGCCGCCAGCCCATGCACGAACAAGGCCGGCTGACAATTCGAAGTCTTCGTCAGCTCATCAAGAGAGCCTTCCCACATGAAGCCGCTAAGCTCGCGGCCGAGGATGGCATCAGCACTGCGAAAAAATTCGGCCGCGATAGGGAACTCGGCGGCGAGATCTTTGCCCATCCCGACGGCTTGCGCTCCCTGTCCTGGAAATAGTAGTCCGATTTTTTTCGTCATCGCTGGTACTTGTCCTCGTTAGGTCCGAGTGGGCTGATCGAGAATGGCACCAACTGTAATCATGATCGCGCTTAGCACCGACGCCATCATCGGCAGCATGAAGCGCTCGGCAAATGCGGCGAAAAAGCAATTGAGCAGGAACATTAGCGCACCCACGATGCCGAAGCAGAACGCGAACGCGAGGCCATTTGTGCTGGCAGGCCGGCGCCAATGAGCCACGCACGCATGGAAAGAAAACTCCACCAGTGCAGATAATGAAGATTGCTAAAGCGCAGCAGGTCTGCTTCCGGGATTTGAAACGTACTCAGGCTGGCGCATTGCGGCATTTCGTCGGGATGCGCGAAAAAGTACGTTGTACTTTGGAAGAGGCTCGTCGCGGCATCGGTTTGCCCGCGCGTCAATCCGAAGAAAAAATCGCGCAGGGCAGCGGTACGCAGCGGCGCCGATGGCGGCAGCAGAAATGCGTGCGCGATGTCATCAAGTGCAAGGTCGAAGTCGGCGTCGCGTTTCTCTTCCGCGCCGGAAAAGAAATTTCGTCGCGCATCGCGCGCAAACCTGGCGGGCTGCCAGGCCGGATGTTTCTCGAACCAGTCGCGCAAAAACTTGACGAGACGCGCGCTATCAGGTCGATTGCACCTGGCCGCTACATCGCGAAGCAACTCCGCGCGCGACAACGGCGGGATCGGTTGCAGGAAATTCAGCCGCCAGATGACCGTGTAACCGAACTTCGGCCGCCATGGAATTCCGGCGCGCCAGCACAGCAGATGTGTCATGGCCGTTGCCCAAACGATGGCAGCGACAGCGACGCCGAACGAGGCAAACCATACGCGCGATTGTCTGCGCCAGCGGAATTGTCCCCGCCACCAATCTCGCAGCGCCAGCACAGTCATTGTGAGCGGCAGCATGGCCGCGGCGAGTACGAGGTTAATTTTGCGCGTGAGAATGCAGCAGCACAGCAATGCGCTCAGGACAACCCAATCTGCGGCACGGACACGCGGATAGCAGCGTACCAGCCGCAGGGCCGCTCCGGCCACAACAAGCATCAGGATCAGGCTCAATGTCTCCGAGCCGACACATTGCGCAAAGGCGTAAAAGAATGGCTGACAGGCAAAGAAGACGGCGAGGCTGGTGCGCGCGACCACGCCCGTCGCGCAGGCGGTGATCAGGTAAAACGCAGCCCAAACGAGCGCGGCATGTTGCGCAAGGATGAGAGCGAGCACGCCCGCATCGGTAAGCTGAGAATGTTCAAAAAAATGGCCGGCCCAGACGAAGCGGCCGCCGCTTGCGAGATAGCCGAGCCACAGCGGCATGCGGCTCAACGTGCAATAGAGCGGCCCATGCAAGAGGATGGTTTGTGGCGCGGGCGGATACGTCGTCTGCACGTAAGCGTCCACGTCGCGCCAAAGCGGCGGAAGATTAAAGAGTATCCAGAGGGAAGGCAGCGCAAGAATAACCACAGGGAACGCCGTTTGTGGCAGGTCGCGTAACCGTGAACGCGTGATTTCCAATCGCGCGATGATTAACCGGGTGGCGCTTCCGATACAATACTCATCCTGCTGTTGCGTTCCCCAGCTCACGCACGGCGGCTACATTTCAGAAATCGGCTTGCGCGCCCGTCGCCTCTCGGCAGCATAGATCGAGTCGGTTTTTCCCATGGCTTTCACCACACGTGAAATCGAATCACCGGATCCCGTGACGCGTGTCGTCGAAGCGGATGCGGCCTTGCGCAATCAACGTGAGCAACAGCCGGGCAGCGAGGACATTGGCGAGAAGATGGTACTCAACATGGGGCCGTCGCATCCAGCTACGCACGGCGTGCTGCGGCTGGTACTCGAGCTTGATGGCGAGATCATCGCTAAGGCCACGCCTGATGTCGGTTTTCTGCATCGGGGCGACGAGAAGATCGCCGAGAACATGCAATACAACCAGTTCGTCCCGTACACAGACCGGCTTGATTATCTCGCGCCACTGGCGAACAACGTCGCTTACGCGCTCGCGGTGGAGAAATTGATGGGCTGGGAAATTCCGCCGCGCGGCAAAGCCATTCGCGTGATCTGCTGCGAGCTGGCGCGCATCTCCGCGCACCTGATGGGACTCGGCGCGATGGCGCTCGACCTCGGCGCGATGACGGTGTTCCTCTACACGTTCGAACAGCGCGAGAAAATCTACGATTTATGCGAGCTGATCAGCGGCGCGCGTTTCACCACGAGCTACACGCGAATCGGCGGCCAGATGCGTGATTTGCCGGACAACTTCATGGCTGCGCTGAAATCGTTCCTCGATGGGTTCGGACCGAGCCTGGACGAATGCGATCACCTGCTCACACGCAATCGGATTTTTGTCGATCGCACCAAAGACATTGGCGTGATACCGCGGGAGCGCGCCATCGCCTACGCGTTGAGCGGGCCTAACCTCCGCGGCAGCGGAGTCGAACATGATTTGCGGCGGAAACATCCTTATCTCGATTACGAGAAGTACGACTTTGATGTCGTGATCGGCACAACAGGCGATTGCTTCGATCGCTACCTCGTCCGCATCCAGGAGATGCGCGAGAGCACGAAAATCCTGCGGCAGGTGATGGAGAAAATGCCGGGCGGCCCCATCAATGTCGCTGATTGGAAAAACATGCTGCCGCCGAAAGCGCGGGTAATGACGAAAATGGAGGAGCTGATTCACCATTTCATCGTCGTGACGGAAGGCCTGAAGGCGCCCCCGGGCGAAATCTATTTCGGCGCGGAAAACCCGAAGGGCGAGCTCGGTTTTTACATCAACAGCCGTGGCGGCGGCGTTCCGTACCGGCTGAAGATTCGTTCGCCCTCATTCGTGAACCTGAGCATTCTGCCCGAGCTGTTGCCCGGCGCGATGATGAGCGACGTGGTGGCGATCCTCGGCAGTCTGGATTTTGTGATGGGAGAATGCGACAGATAACGATGCACAAATACCTCACCCTTCTCCTGGCGGCGATCGCGCTCGCGGCCTGCAATCACAATCCGGTCTCGAAGCTGACGCTGGATAATTACAACAAGATCACCACCGGTATGAGCAAAGCGCAGGTCCAGCAGGTACTCGGGCCGCCAACGAAAACGGAAATGAAGGACATGATCATCTTCAAGAAAACAACCTTCCGCTACGAAGACGGCACGAGATTCGCAGAGATCAGCTTTAAGAACGACGAAGTGGACGGCAAGCAGACGAACCTCGATACGCAATGAGGCGGTGGCTGGGTGCAGCTGTACTCAGCGCGCTGCTCCTCGCATGCAGCGGCCAGCGCTTGACCCAGGCGAATGTCGATGAGGTGAGCGAAGGAATGACGAAAAAGCAGGTGGAATCAATCCTCGGGCCGCCCACCGCCGTGGATGCAAAAGATTTTATGATGCTGAAGCGAACCACGTACACCTATCGGCAGTCGAACGGTACGGTCACGATTCTGTTCAAAGACGACAAAGTGGTGGCGAAATCGAGTACGCTGCCGAAGTAAATGGCGACGGAAATTTCAGCTGAATTCGAGCGGAAAGCGGATGAGGCGATCACGCATTACCCGGCGGAGCGCAAGCGCAGCGCCGCGCTGCCGTTGCTGCATTTGTGGCAGGAACAATTCGGCTTCATCAGCGATGACGGCCTGAAGTGGATCGCGGCAAAACTTCAGTTGCAGCCGATTAATATCCTCGAGCTGGTCACGTTTTATCCGATGCTACGCCAGCAACCGGCGGGTAAAACGCACATCCGCGTCTGCCGTACTTTGAGCTGCGCCATGGCCGGAAGCTACGAGGTCATGGAGAACCTTTGCGCGGCGGCGGGAATTGACCGCCACGGTGAGGAGACCGCCCGCGACGAGCAAGTTCCCGGCGGCGCGCCGCAGCAGATGCGGCCTCGAGACTCTTACGATCAGCGAAACGGCATGCACAATCCGGTGTCGGTCAGTCCCGATGGCAAGTACTCCATCGAATTCGTGGAATGCCTCGCCAGCTGCGGGACCGCTCCCGTCTGCATGGTCGGCGAAGATTTGCACGAGAATGTCCATCCAGACATCGCGCCGAACATTCTGACAAATCACAAATTAGAAATCAGAAATCAGAAATTCCCGCATCCTCTCGAGCACCGGCTCGTTTTCAAAAACATCGACCGTGCCGATTGGACGCCGGATATCGATTGTTACCTGCGGGATGGCGGGTATGAACAACTAAAGAAAGCGGTGACGATGCCGCGCGCTGCAATCGTCAATGAAGTGAAAACGTCCGGGCTGCGCGGGCGTGGCGGCGCAGGTTTTCCCACGGGCGTGAAATGGAGCTTCATCAAACCGGACGAGAAGAAACCTGTCTATCTCATCTGCAACGCTGATGAATCGGAGCCCGGTACTTTCAAGGACCGCTACATCATTCACGAAGATCCGCACCAGATGCTCGAGGGCATGTTGATCTCGTGCTTCGCGCTCGGAGTGAAGACGGCCTATATTTACATTCGCGGCGAGTTTCCGCACGGCGCGCAGATTCTTGAGAGCGCGATCGAAGAAGCGCGTGCGCATCATTTCCTCGGCAGGAATGTTCTCGGGGTTGAGGGCTTCGATGTTGAAATCTACATTCAGCGGGGCGCGGGGGCGTACATTTGCGGGGAAGAGACTGGCTTAATCGAGTCGCTCGAAGGCAAGCGCGCCTACCCACGGATCAAGCCGCCGTACTTTCCCGCCGTACTCGGGCTCTACATGTCGCCGACGATCGTGAACAACGTGGAGACGCTTTGCCACGTGAAGCACATCATCGCCATGGGGGGCGCTGAGTACGCGAAAATAGGGCGGCCGAACAACACCGGCACGCGAATCGTCTGCGTTAGCGGCGACGTGAACCGGCCGGGCTATTTCGAGATCGAAGTAGGCGCGGTGACGATGGGGCAGCTCATCTACGAAATGGCCGGCGGATTGAAATTCGGGCGCAATCTCAAAGCGGTGATTCCCGGCGGCAGCTCGGCGAAAGTCTTGCGCGCCGACGAGCGGTTCAAACTAAAAGACCGCGAGATTTCCATTAACGAGATCCCGATGGACTTTGATTCGTTAGCTGCGTGCGGATCGATGGCCGGCTCGGGCGGCGTCATAGTACTCGACGACTCCCGCGACATGGTTTCGGTACTCAACAATCTGAATGAATTCTACGCGCATGAATCGTGCGGCCAGTGCACGCCCTGCCGCGAGGGCTCACTTTGGATGAAGAAAATTACTGATCGCATGCTACTCGGCGGCGGCGTGCAGCAGGACCCGGCGACGTTGAAATCGATCGGCGATAACATTGCCGGCCGCACCATCTGCGCCTTCGGTGAAGCTTGCGCCTGGCCGACACAAAGTTTCGTCCAAAAATTCCCGGAAGAGTTCGCCGCCCACGCGCAGAAAACGCTGCCGCCGCCGCTGCCACCCGAGCTCACACCGGAAGAACTGATTGAAGACGAAGAAATTCCTGTCACATCGCTAGCCCACGATCCGGGCTGGGAAAAAGCCGGCGCCGCGGGAACGATCTAACAAATGAATTTGAAAGCCAGAAATCCAGAAAGTGACGACGCCAATGAAGTGCTGATTAACCGCGTCATAGGCGCCGCAATTCGCGTACACACGGAACTCGGCCCCGGCTTTCTTGAGTCGCTCTACGAAGAAGCTCTGGCAGTGGAACTTCGCAGTTTAAGTATCCAATTCGAGCGGCAAAAACCGGTGCCGGTGTTCTATCGCGCCCAGCCCATCGGTGAGCACCGGATCGATTTGCTCGTCGAGAAAGCTGTTGTCGTCGAGCTGAAGGCCACGACTTCGCTCGAGAAAGTGCACTTCGCGATTGTGCGATCATACCTCAAAGCGCTCGGTTTAAACGATGGCGTACTATTCAATTTTGCGGCGACTCGGCTGACCATTAAACGCGTCGGGCGCGAGTTTCATTCGCGCGAAATCGAAGAAGAATTCTCCCTCTGATTTCTGGTTTTCTGGCTTTGAAATTGACTTTTTCCTGATGCCTGACGCACCGCTTCTCAACGTCCAAATTGACGGTGCCTGGCACCAGTTCCCGAAGGGCATGCGCGTGATCGAGGCGTGCGGGCAGGTGGGCAAATTCATTCCGCGCTATTGTTATCACCCGAAGCTCTCTTCACCCGGTAATTGCCGGATGTGCCTCATCGAAATGGGTATGCCGAAGATGGGGCCGGAACGCAAGCCGGAGCTTGGCCCCGATGGCAAACCGGTCATCAACTGGATGCCGCGTCCGCAGATTTCCTGCGCGCAAGACGTGGCCGAAGGCATGGGAATTCGGACCAACTCGCCACTGGCAGAGGAATGCCGGCGCGGCGTGATGGAATCCCTGCTTATCAATCATCCACTTGATTGCCCAATTTGCGACCAGGCTGGCGAATGCCGCTTGCAGGAATTTAGCGTTGAGTACGGGCGCGCTGACTCGCGTTTTCTGGAAAACAAAGTCAAAAAACCGAAACGAGTGCCCGTCGGCCCGCGCGTGACTCTTGATGACGAACGCTGCATCCTCTGTTCACGGTGCATCCGCTTCTGCCAGGAGGTCGCGCACGATGATGTACTCGGCTTCGTCGACCGCGGAAGTCATACCATTCTGACCGCGCATCCCGATCGCCCGCTGGCGAATAATTACTCGCTTAACACTGTGGACATCTGCCCCGTCGGCGCCCTTACCTCGACGCATTTTCGCTTCGAGATGCGTGTCTGGTTTTTAAAGGAAACGAAAAGTATTTGCACAAGTTGCGCGACCGGGTGCAACACCCTGATCGGCTCGCGCGAAGACGTGATTTACCGCCAGACACCGCGCGAAAACACCGCCGTGAATTCCTGCTGGATGTGCGATTACGGCCGGCTCAATTTCGATTACGTCGATTCTACCGATCGCCTGCTCGAGCCTGAGATTTTCGCCGGCGGCGATAAGCTTCGGGCCGCGAACTGGGAGAGCGCGATCAATCACGCCGCTCTGCAATTAAAGCATTTTTCCGGCTGGGACATCGCGCTCATCGCCTCCGCTCGGATGACCAATGAAGAGCTTTGGCTGACGGCGCAGCTTATCCGGCATCTGCACATTTCGCTTTTCGACATCGTGCCGCGCACCGGCGCCGGCGACGACATCCTCCTGAGCGAAGATCGCAACCCAAACGCCAATGGCGCGAAGTTGATCCTCGGGCTGCAGGAACCGGGAGCGAACTTGCGCACCATCGCTGATGCGGTGGCGAGTGGCCGCGTGCGCGCACTCATCGCGTTGGGCGAAGACCCGACACAAATCGGGATCGACGTTGATCAGCTGAAGCAACTGCCATCGTTCATCATCATGAACATCTTGCATAACGCGGCGACTCCGCACGCCACGGCCGTGCTGCCGTCGTCTGCCTACGCCGAAAAACGCGGCTCCATGGTTAATGGCCGCGGCCGCTTGCAGCGCTTGAATCGTGCAGTGCGCGCACCCGGCCAGGCGCGCGATGACTGGGAAATCCTGCGCGATTTAGTACAAGCGCTCAGCGGCAGCAACAGCCTGGGCACGGTTGAAGATGTCTTCCGGCAAATGGCGGAAGGGGTTCCGCAGTTCAATGGATTGAGCCTGAGCAAAATCGGCGACCTTGGCGTTCGCGTCATCGACGTGCCAAAAGAGAGTACGACACCTCCGCCGCCTGGCGAACCGGCGGAAGAGGAATTCGAGGCCCAGGCGCTTCTCACAGCTCCAGTTTCGCATCACCTGAAATGACGTCATTCCGAGCGCAACTGTCGTCATTTCGAGCGGAGCTAAGGCATCCCGTGGCCAAACTAACCGTAGCA
>JAFASN010000045.1 GCA_019244415.1 Verrucomicrobiota bacterium
TGATCCACGGGTTCCGCGGCAGCGGTACTCGACTGCTCGGGAATATCACTCACGCCGGCCGGCTCCTCCCTGGTCTCACTGGCAATATCGCCAGCGGCAGCAGGCTCCTGTTCCATCACCGGTCCCACTGATTCGTCTGTCTCTGCAAAGCGCGAGGTAACGTTCGCCGCGAGCGCCGCTGCCGTCTCGAGCGGCTGGGGACCAGCTTGCAATGAACCCAGCATCGGCTCCGCTGCGCTCGTCTCTCCGACCGCCTCCGTGCTGGCCGGAACCGCCGTGTCCTGCTCGATCACGGGCCCGACCAGTTCCTCATCGCGCAAGTCGCCGGCGTCTTCGCGCTGCTCTTCAGCGATGGCAGGTTGACTGACGGCTTCAGCTTCGCTGACGGCCTCAGGCGCTTCACCGGCAGGCTCTGCTGCCGGTACTTGCACTCCGGGCCGGGCAGGCTCTGAAGCTTTTAACTGTACTGAGACTTGCCGCGGTCCGCCGCTAAACCGTTGAGCGCCTTTTCCGGTCGCGCTCTTGTTCGCCTCGGGTGGCGCATGCAGGTTCGGTCCACCAGCAGGGGCAGCGCGCCGTCCAAGGTGCGGCGGATGCACGCGCCCGCGGAATTCACGGATTCCGACCCAGGCGAGGAGCGCGAGGCCGAGAATGAGGAGGGGAATCCAGATGAGTGTGCGCCAGTCGGTGAGACGATCTAGGCGATCGCCGAAGCTCGGCTGCACGAACTGCGGAGCTCTTGCCGGAGAGAGTACAGGCGGAGGCGTGCTTGTTTCAGAAAGGTTGACCGGCTCCGTCGAAGCGACGGCGGGAGCAGACGAAGGCGCTGGTTGCGTTTTCGGCGCGGCAGAAGCAGACGGCGCGGTGGCGGGCGTGCTTTGCGCCACCGCTCGCGCTGCGCTCGGCACCGGCGGCGGCGCAGCAGCGGAAGCGCTTACGGGAGGAGCACTCGCCTGAACCGACGCAGGCGCCGAAACAGGAGACGTTTCTACCACGGGCGAAACAGCGGCGGAGGGCGCAGGGGCAAAATCCTGCCCAGCTGGACTGCCGCTCGCAGGCGCGTTCGCGGCAAGCGCAGTTTTCTCAGCTTCCTTGGCCGTGACCGGCGGCGACGCACTCGGCTTTGTTTCCGCGGTACTTACGGGCGATGCCGCTGGTGTTGTGTTTGGCTGGAGCGAGACAAAGGCATTTTCGTCCCCTTTGGCCTCGGCTCCGGGGATGGGGCTCGGCTCAATCGCAGATGGAGCCGGCGATTCGTTTTGCGCGGATGCCACTGCGGCAGCGTTGCCCGCGGCGCTTGGTGCCGGAGATGAAGCGGACGTCGCGCCGCCCTTTAGCCAGCCGAGATTGTAAAAGCCGGTGCTGTAAGCAGCATTCGCTGAGAGCGGGTATATCTTGCGCGCAGAAGCGATCCAGTCATTCGCTTTGTCGGCGTTGTTGTGTTTGAACTCCCAGGCTGCCTGCGCGTAATAGAGCGCCGGGGTATCGCCGCTGAACTGGAACTGTTCCATCAACTTCTGCGCGCGGCTCTCTTTGCCGTCGAGCAGGTAGCTCATGTAAATTTTGAAATTGATCAGCTGCGAGGCCTGGTTCTTGTCGCCGCCCGGAATCTCCTTCAACAGCGACTGAAAACGGTCACGCGCCTTACCGTAATCCTTTTGCCGGAACGGCACGTCAGCGAGATTGAACTGCGCCTCGCGAAACTTGCTGTCGATCTTGAGCGCCTTGGTGAAGAACTCTTCCGCTTCCGTGTACTTACCCTGCTCCAGCAGAATTTCACCGCGAAGATTCAGGATCGCCGGCTGGTTTGGCTGCGCTGTATCGGCTTGCTGCGCGAGAGTGGCCGCTTTGTCGAAATCGCGCTGCTCATAAGCCTGCTGCGCCTGCTCGAGCTGCGATTGCGCGGTCGCTTTGCTGCCGGTCTCATGCTCCTCTGGGGTGACCAATTGCAGCGCAGTGCGCTGCTGCCCCGGCTGCTGCTGGATCCAGCCAACCTCAAAAAGCGATTCGGCGAAAAGCTTGTTTAATTGCGGCGAGAAATTCTTCTCCGCCGCCTGCATCCAGTTCCGTGCTTCATCGGTTTTCTTGTGCTGGAGCGCGATGGCAGCGTTGGCGTAATGGGCCGCCGGCGTATCTGGTGAACGCTGCAACTTGGCCAGCATCGAAGCGACCATGGAGTCGTTCTGCTCGAGGAGGTAGGTCAGCAGAATCTTGTACTGGATCAGCTGCGTAGCTTCCCCCTCGAGGTCGGAGGTGTTGCTGCTAAGCAGTTCCTGGAAACGCTTGCGCGCCTCGGGCCAGTCTTTCTTTAAAAATGGGATTTCCGCGAGATTGAAGCGCGCGTTCCAAAACTTCGGATCGAGCCGGAGCGCTTCGGAGAGCGCCGCCTCCGCTTTATCATAGGCGCCCTGGCGCATGAAGATGACTCCGCGCAGGTTCTGCGACGCGGCGAGATCCGGCTTGCGTGCGTCGATCGCATCGAGCTCTTTCAGCGCGCCGGTGTAATCGGCGGAGTCGAAAGCGCGAAAGGCTTTGTCGTACATTGCCTCGAGCTCAGCGTTAGAGGGCGCGACGTCGGTCGCGGCGATCGTGCTGAAAACGAGCAGCGAAATCGCGGCCAGTTTTCGGATACTCATGCTGGGCTGCATAAAAACCCTCATCTCCATAACTGGCAAGCTGAATTGTTACGCGCGTTCCCCATTTTCCATCATTCTGAGTACACTTGAGCGATTGCGTAGAATCAGGGCAACTTCCGGCCGCCGGACCGTTCGACTTCTCTCAGGATGACTGCTGGCGAGAATTGAGACAGCCGATGATGCGCAACCCTTCCAACGTGAGGTTCTCATGCACCGCTTGTACTTCCGCCAGCTGCGCGGCAACGAGCGACGCGTAGCCGCCAGTCGCGATCACGTGCACATGCTTGCGCCCAAATTCTTCCGCGACGATCCGTTGCAGAATTTCGCGAAGAAGCCCCCGATAGCCAAACACCGCGCCGGCCAGCATCGCCTCGCGCGTCGTTTTGCCGATCGCGCTCCGCGGCTCGCGCAGTGAAATGCGCGGCAGCAGTGCCGTGCGATCGTAAAGAAATCCCGTCATCGCTTCCAGGCCCGGCGCGATGACGCCGCCGATGTACGCCGGAGTTTCCGAAACGATGTCGAACGTCACCGCCGTGCCGAAATCGATCACGATGGCCGGCGTACCATAAAGCTCCTTTACCGCGACCGCGTTGGCGAGGCGGTCCGCGCCAATCGTGGCCGGCCGGGGGTACTCAATCCGCAGATTGAGTTTTGACCTTGCGCTCAGCGAAATCACCTCCCGACCCGCTGCGGCATGCGCAATGGCGCGATTTTTTTGCGGCACAACTGATGAAACGACAACCGAGCGCGCATCTCTCCTGCGCAACCAGTGAGCGAGGCTGGAACTCGTTAGCTGCCCGGTCGAGATTCTGCGCGGCTTCCTGATCCGCGAGCGCGAAGCGAATGCCAGCTTCGTGAACGAGTTACTCACGTCGATGAGCAGAAACTCGGCCTGCTTCATCTGTCATTCCGAGCGAACCGAAGGAAGAAATGGCGGCACGTCATTCCGAGCGAAGTCGAGGAATCCCGTGATGTCACCATTCCGCTTCGTCGCGGGATCCCTCGGCTCCGTTGCACTTGGCTCGGGATGACATTGCCAGTGGCAAAGCCCGCGCGTAGCCTCGCGGAGTGCTCGTTCATCGTCCTCGCCGTTTACGCCGCACACCCGCCATTCGCAATCTCATTCGCGAAACGAACCTGAACCGGCACGATTTCGTCCTGCCGCTTTTTGTCAGCGAAAAAATCGACGCCGCTCGAGCAATTGGGAGCATGCCGGGCGTGCACCAACATGCACCGGGCCAAATCGCGCAGATCGCCGCCCGCGCGCACCAGGCTGGTGTTCCAGCGGTACTGCTGTTTGGAATTCCCAGGGACAAAGACGAACGCGCCACCGCGGCGTACGCTGAAGATGGTGTTGTGCAAAATGCGGTGCGCGCAATCAAGCAGCGCGCTCCTGACCTGACCGTGATCACGGACGTGTGCCTTTGTGAGTACACGAGTCATGGGCATTGCGGCATGGTGCAGCGCGATGGCGAGCACTTCACCATTTTGAATGACGAAAGCGTCCAAATCATCGCGAAAGCGGCCGTATCCCACGCCGCCGCCGGCGCCGATATTGTTGCGCCCAGCGACATGATGGATGGCCGCATCGGCGCGGTGCGTCGCGCGCTTGACGCAGCCGGCTTCAGCGAAACTGCCATCATGAGTTACGCGGCAAAATTTGCCTCCTGCTTTTACGGGCCGTTTCGCGAAGCGGCGGAAAGCCCGCCGCAATTCGGCGACCGCCGTACTTATCAGATGGATCCGGCGAACGGGGACGAAGCGCTGCGCGAAGCCGAGCTGGACCTGGAGGAAGGCGCGGACATTTTGCTGGTGAAACCGGCGCTGCCTTACCTCGACATCCTGTGGCGAGTACGCGAGCGCTTCGCGCGGCCGACAGCCGTCTATCATGTCAGTGGCGAGTTTGCCATGGTCAAAACGGCCGCGGAAAAACGCGTCCTCGATGAACGCGCGGCCGTACTTGAGATCATGACATCGCTCAAACGCGCCGGCGCCGATTTCATCATCACCTACTGGGCGCTCGAGTTGATGGAATGGCTGCGGAGCTAACGAACCGCTCGAGTGAAACGGCCGTGCACCTGCGGCTGAAACGCCTCGCATTGATCTGGGCGCAGGCGCACGGCTACTCCGCCTGCGCGAACGAGGTCTGCCTGCCACGATGCCGCTTCCGCGCGGATGTGGCTGCGTGTCGCCACAGCCGCGAGGATAATTGCGCCGCCATTTTCGAGTGCAAACAGGCGCTGCCGGATTTGCGCCGCGACAATTGCCAGAGCGAAAGCGCGCGTACTCAACTGGCGCTTCTGGAAACGCGTCGCGGCATTATCGAACGCAATCTGCGCGTGCATTATCCCACGCTCCGTAGCGGCGAAACGCTTTTTCCTGAGTACGACGCGTGGGATTTCAGCGAGGTCGCGCATCGAGGTTATTCGCGGGTGTTACGTAACGGCACCGCGCTCGAACATCGGCTGCTCGATTGCACAAAGTTTGAGAAGCTGGCGCGATATCGCTGCGCAAATCTCTTCTATTTAGTGATCGCCGCGCCGCTGGGCGAAATCGCATTCGAGCTGCCCGGCGGCTGGGGGTTATTGCTGGAAAATGGTCCCGCGCTCGAGCTGCTGCACAAACCCGTGTGGCACGAAATGACCCCAGAATGGCAGGGACAATTCCTGCGGCGGGTCGCGACCGCAGCCACGCGCGCGGTCAATCGCGAGGTGCAAATCACCCGCGAAGAAATCGATTCGGCTCGATCACTTTGAGGCGGGCGGTCCCGGCAGGTCCTGCGAAACCGTTCGATTCCGGTTTTGCCTCGGTGCGGACGGCTCCCTTACGTTTTCGGCACGAGCAGGTTTTTGCCCGTCATCTCCGGCGGTTGCGGCAGACCGAGCAAAAACAACAGCGTCGGCGCGACGTCCGCCAGGATGCCGTCGCGCAACGTGTACTTGTCCGCGTCTTCCGCGACGTAAATGAACTGCACGAGGTTCGTGGTGTGTGCGGTGTTGGGCGAGCCGTCCGGATTGCGCATGAGCTCGCAATTGCCGTGGTCAGCTGTAATCAGCGCCTTGCCTCCGAGTGACAGCAACTGCGGGATGATCCGCGCGATGCACCCATCCACCGTCTCGACTGCCGTGATGGCGGCTTTGATCACGCCGGTGTGACCGACCATGTCGGGATTAGCGAAATTCAGAATGATGAGGTCGTACTCAGCCATGCAAGCGCAAACTTCATCGGTCACTTCGCGCGCACTCATCTGCGGCTGCAAATCATAAGTCGCCACTTTCGGAGACGGCACGATTTCGCGGTCTTCGCCCGGAAACGCCCGCTCGATCCCGCCGTTGAAAAAGTAGGTGACATGCGGGTACTTCTCCGTCTCGGCGATGCGCAACTGCTTTTTGCCCGCCGCGCTCGCCACTTCACCGAGAATGTGCACGAGGTTTTCCGGCGCGAAGATGTAGGGCGACGGGTAAGTGACATCGTACTGCGTGAGCGTGACGTAGTTCACGCGCGGCCACACTTCGCGGTCGAAGCCCTCGAAATTCTCGAAAAGAAACGCCTGCGAAAGCTGCCGTGCGCGGTCGGCGCGAAAGTTAAAAAAAAGTACGGTGTCGCCATCACGCACGCGCTGTTCATCGGCAAAACCGAAAATAAGCGGCGGCATAAACTCGTCCGTTTCGCCTTCGCTGTACTTCATCGTGACAGCCTGCGAAGGAGAAACATTCTCGCGCTCGCCTCGGCCGAGCACGATTGCATCCCACGCCTTTTTCGTGCGGTCCCAGCGGCTGTCGCGGTCCATGGCAAAGTACCGGCCCACGACGGTGATGATGCGCGCGCCGATTTTGCCAAGTGCTTCTTCGCATTCGCGCAAAATTTTAGCGCCTCCAGTCGGCGACGCGTCGCGCCCATCGGTAAACGCGTGCAGAAAAATTTGGCGCACGCCTTCTGCGTGAGCCGCGCCGGCAATCGCCAGCATGTGTCGGTAGTGGCTGTGCACGCCACCTTCGGAAACGAGGCCGAGCAGATGCAGCCGGTGATCGCGCGCGCGGCTGAACGTTTCCTGTAAGACAGGATTACGCGCCAGCTCGCCTTCGCCGATCGCCTTGTTAATCCGCGTCAGGTCCTGGTAAACAATGCGACCCGCGCCAAGATTCAGATGGCCAACCTCGGAGTTGCCCATTTGTCCGGCAGGCAAACCGACATCGAGGCCGCTCGCGCTCAGCGTTGACATCGGGTACTTGGCGTAGAGCTGATCGTGAAATGGCGTGTGCGCGAGCAGCGTAGCGTCGCCGTTCTTCTCCGCGCCATCGCGCCCGGCCGGATTAATTCCCCAGCCGTCGCGAATGATCAGCATCACCGGTGCGCTCACCGCGCGCAATGTGCCGGTGGACTCCAGCGTTGACAATCCCGGGCGCGCTCTTTTGCATCGCGCCGTGAAGTGGCGCAACCAGCTCCTCGCGCTCGGCTGCCTGGTACTTTTCGCAGTGCTCGGCATTCTCTATTTCCGGAACTGGGTCGTGCAAAAGCCGTTCGCTATTATTCTTTTCGTCGGCGAAGGACTGACGACGCAGCGGCTCGCAGCCACGCGCGTTTACGTCGGCGGCGCGGACACGCCGCTGGCGATCGATGCATTCGCGTCCTCGGCCCGGCTGCGGAATTACTCAGCCGATTTCGCCGTTCCGGACGCTGCGGCCGCTGCATCGGCCATCGCCACTGGCGTGAAAGTACGAAACGGCGCGGTCTCAATCAACGATTCCGGAACGGCGTTGCGCACCATTCTCGAACTCGCGCATGAGCAAGGTCGCGCGACCGGAATCGTCAGCGATGGCGAGCTGACTAATCCAGCGCTGGCGCCGTTTTACGCGCACTCGGCCGATGCGAAATCAGCAGCGCAATTCGCGAATCGACTCGTTCACCATACCCACATTGACGTGGCGCTGGGTGGTGGCGGCGCGCGATTCGAGAACAAGGGCGACTTGCGACGGCAGGACGCTCGTGTGGTGCGTACCCGTGCCCGGCTCGAGGAAATCACCGCGGGCAACCGTTTGCTCGGCATTTTCGCTGACGGCGACCTTGCCTTCACCGACGAGCTCGCCGCGCGCGCGGAACAGCCGTCGCTCGGAGATATGACGCGGCGCGCGATTGAGCTGCTCGAGGTGAATCGCGGCGGTTACATGCTCGTGGTGGATGCGCACCTGATGGCTGTGGCGGCGCGGCAAAATCTCGGTGAACGGACGTTGCGTGAAACGGCTGAACTCGACAACGCCGTGAAAACCGCGCGTGAGTACGCCGGCGCCCGCTCAACCGTCATTGTGGCAGGCGATACCGGAATCGGTGGAATGAGCGTGAACGGCTTCCCGTTTCGGCACGATAGCGGCGTTTCCATTCTCGGGCTGAACTCAGCTGGCCAGCCGTGGGTGACGTGGGCCACGGGTCCGAATGGGCGTTCCGAAAACGCCACCGCAGCGCCGACACCGCCGTCCGAACCAGCGGCTTTGCAGACCGCGGCTGCGCTTAACACGATCGATGATCCAGTCGCTGCCGGCGCCGGTCTGGGGTTACAGAAATTGCATGGCGTCATCGAGAACACGGAGCTCTTTTCCATTTTGCGCGACGCGCTTTGAGCGTGAGGCGCGCTGCCATCTCAGCAGCGGCGGCTGGCGGCCGGTTTAGTTCCTGAGTACGGAGCGGTTAGTCTGCAACCCAGGAAGCAGGCTGTACTCATTTGGGCAGCTCACCCGCCAAGAGTGCTCGATGCCTCTGCAAAACAGAAACCCGTCGTTCGATTGCGCGGACGACGTCCCCGGCGGAGAACGGCTTGTACTATGGACTTGTAGGAACGATCAGCGGCACGAAAACGAACGGCGGCTGCGCTGGCAATGCCGGAGCAGGACCTTCAGCCGGCGCCTGCGCTTCAGGACCTTCGGCCGGAATGTCTTTCACATCCTTGGCGTCTTTCGCATCCTTGCTGTCGCTGATGTTCTTATCCGAGCTGCCCACAGCACGATTTTCGGCGAAGAGCATGTTCGTTGTCGCCCGCCCAAACACCGCGATCTCTGTCACCGACAAGCTTTCGTTTGTCGCAGGACGGGTCCATTTCACCAGAAGATAACGGCCGCTCGTTTCAGGAAAATCAACCGCGACGCGTCCGCTGCCATCATCAGCTGCAGTGCCGAGCGCCTTGAAACCGGCGAGCGCCGCGTCATCGATCCGCAGCGTCTCGGCGCTTTGCGCGCCAGCCGGTGCCGCCGCGGTTGCGTCACGGCTGCCGGCCGGCAGCGCGTTTGAGAGATAAAAATTTGCAGTCCGATCGGCGGCGTTCGACAGCACGCAGACCCGCCGCAGGGCCATCTCACGGCCAAGGTCAACGACAACGGCCGGTGAGCTATCGTTGTTCGCGAACGTGTAGGAAGTGGCGACCTGCTCGTCGAGCATGTTATTGGCGAGCTTCATGTCAACGCCCGAGCTCACGTAAGCAGCGCGCGCTTTTGTGTGCAGATCGCTCAGGTTGTACTTCGCCTGCGCGATCTCGCCTTCGACTGCGCGGCGCGGGCGCGGCATGGTGAAATCTGCGGCGCCGGCAGCGGTGAAGATGCCGAGCTCACTGATGCTGCCTGGCGTGGTTACATTGAACGTCAGCCGCACGTACTTGGCTTCGGCCGGCCCGAGCTTCACGGTCAAGGCGCCATTGTGCAGATCGAGCCGTCCCGCGTCACGCCATTGCGTGCTTTCGGCCCCGAGGTTCGCATCCGCGGTGGCGATAGTGACTGTGCCTTTAGCGTCCGTGTTCAGGAACGTGAGCGAATCGATCTGCTCAATTTTCCCGAGTGAGACGAGCAGGCTGCTCATGCCTGACGCGAGATTGCACGACGCCTTCGCATCCCCTGAAATCAACGCGGTAGCGTCGCTCCTGGGCGTACTCTCGACCTGCGCGCCGAGATCGATGCGGGACACGTTTTGCGGGTAGCGCGGCGCCTGTTCGAGCGTCAGGGGCGCGACTTTTTGCAGGATCAAATCCGCGGCGGAAGCGGTCGTAACGGCACTGATAAAGAGAAGCGGAACGAAACGGGTGAGAAGCCGTGTGCTGATAATTTCCATATCTGTAATAACGAGAATATCGTTCTCCCCTCTCTTTGGCAATCAAAAACTGCTGCTCACTTCGGCTCCTATGTCGCAATTACCGTCCCAGCCCACATACCTCATCGCGAGCGAACTTTCATCGAGCTTTTTGAGCCGCCACTCCCACCGAATACAGCGCATCTCGGAAAGCATGGCGAGCAGCTCCCAGCTTTCCGTTGGCGGTCCAAGTCGGCTTGGCTGACGTCGTGTGATTGCGCACCACAACCCGGTACTCTTTGACACCTTGCACCCTAGTACTCGTCATTCACCACTTCGCTGCTGAAGTACCGGCTGAAAGCGTGCTTCGTAATTCGGCGCGTCGCGGCATGTAACACTGCTCCAGGAGAAATTCGGCAATGTCCAATGCCGCGCCGGGGCGGCTAATCCTCGCGATGTTGTGCGACCAACGCGCCGCTGTCTTGCCGTTATCTGCCGCGGCGGATGCGACTGCATTTAACACTTGCGCGTTGGACAGCGCCACACAGCCGCAGCCTGTCTCGACCACAAGTTGTGCGTTCCCCTCTTCCTGACCCGGCACAATCTGGTTAATGATCAGTGGGCACGTGGCTGCGATGGCTTCCTGCACCGTTGCGCCGCCTGCTTTGGTGATGAGCAGATGGTGCCGCGCGAGCAACTCCGGCAGGTGCGATGTCCAGCCGAGTACGTCGAACTGCCCGGTAGTTGCGTTGCGGATCGAGTCGATCTTGCGCCGCAGTTTTTCATCGTGGCCCACGCTCACGGCAAGTTTTACGTGCGGCAATGCCGCGAGCTGTTGCACCAGGGCGGCCGCGGAGGACGTGTTGTTGCTTGTCATGTACAAGATGCGCCAGGGCGGGTGCGCCGGGCGGCAGCTGCGCAACTCGGCGAAATCGGGACTGACCGGGAAGCCGAGTACGCGCTGCCGATGGCGCGGCACTCCGGCGTGCTCGAGTACGGACGCTGTCCGCTCATTGGCGACGAGAAAATAGTCCGCCGAGCAACGGAACCAGACTGCGTTGACGCTGATCGAGTCTGTAATGCAAACGATGCGCCGCGGTCTCGTCCCCCGCGCCGGCCCGAGGATCTGGTCGAGCAAATGCGCGTACGCGGGATAAACCGGCACGATCACATCCGGCTCGTCGCGCGCGATGATTCGCGCGAGCCGATGGCGAGCGGGCGCAAGCCAGCGCAAGGCGCGCCGTACTCCCTCGCGTTCATCGATCGCTGCGTAGAGCCACGACCAGACTTGCGGCGCACGATTAATCAGCTGGAGGTAAGCGCGGCAGGTGAGATCGCTCAGGATGCCGAACGTCTCGGCAAAAACGTCGCGCAGCTCGACCTCGGCATCAGGCGCGAGCTGGCGCAACGCATCGCGGATTCCGCGGCCCGCGGCGTTGTGCCCTTCGCCGAAAGCGGCAGTGAGGATGAGGAATTTTTTCACGTGCTTTGAGTACAGCGTCCGTCCATGAATGGCCCGCACCAGCTCTGGCCTTGCCTACTATGCACCGTCAACGTTTTGTCACCTTCGCGAGACAGTAGCCATTCTGGCCCGCGCTACGCGAGACGAATTCGCGTTGCGAGAATCCGCTCCCGGCTAGAGATGCTTCGACAACGCCCGCACCACAGAATAGATAAGCGCGGTGAAGAAACGTGACGCAGCGGTCATTTTCATCCTGGTTACCGTCACGCTCGACGTTCTGGCAATGGGATTAATCATTCCCGTATTGCCGAAGCTGATTCTCGATTTCCTCGGCGGCAAAATGACCAGCGCGGCTGATTGGAACGGCTGGTTCGCGCTCGTCTTCGCGCTCATGCAATTTGTCTTCTCGCCCGTACTCGGCGTTTTGTCGGATCGCTTCGGTCGCCGGCCGATTATTCTCCTTTCAAACCTCGGGCTCGGCCTCGATTACATGGTAATGGCGGTCGCGCCCACGATCGGCTGGCTATTTCTGGGGCGAATCATTTCCGGCATCACGACGTCGAGTATTCCCACCGCGATGGCTTACATCGCCGACGTCACGCCGAAAGAAAAGCGCGCCGGCGCCTTCGGCATGATCGGCATGGCGTTCGGCATCGGATTCGCTTTCGGTCCGGGCGTAGGCGGTTTGCTGGGCGGGATCAATCCCCGGCTGGCGTTTTGGGTTTCGGCTGGATTAAGTCTGGCGAACTGGCTTTACGGTTTCCTCTTCGTTCCCGAATCGCTCGCCCCGGAACGCCGCAAACAATTCTCTCTTCGGCGCGCCAATCCCATCGGCTCGCTTGTCCTGCTTCGCTCGCACCCACAACTATGGAAGCTCGCGACCATTCAGTTCCTCGCCTACACCGCGCACAACGTTTTCAGCGTCTGGGTACTCTACGCCATTTACCGGTACGCGTGGGGCGAAACGACGACGGGCCTTTCCCTCATGGTTGTTGGCGTGTGTACCGGCGCGATTTCCGCGCTGCTCACTGGGCGCATGGTAAAATGGGTGGGCGAAAAAGCGACCCTTTACATCGGGCAATTCTGCGGCGCGTTCGGCATGTTCGTCGCCGGCATTGCCCGTAACAGCGTGCAGTTCTTCGCTTCCATACCGATCATCTCGCTCTGGAACATCTCCATGCCTGCCACCCAAAGCTTGATGACGCACCGGGTGAGCGAGCGGGAACAAGGCGAATTGCAGGGCGCGCTGCAAAGCATGCGTTCCATCACCTTCATCATCGGGCCGTTCCTTTTTCTCCGCGTCTTCAGTTGGTTCATCGATCCGAAAAACCGCGTGCACTTGCCCGGGGCGCCGTACTATCTCGCCGCCGCGCTGCTTCTCACCGCGGCGTTGCTTTCTACTCGCATCGAAAAACGAGAGCCTGAGCCGCTGCTCGAACCGGCTGAGCCACTGCCGCCGATCCTGTCGCCGGAAGGAATCGCTGCCACCGAAACTTCCTCACGCTAGCCCGTACTCAGGCAGCTTGCCTAAGTTTCAGTTACGCCGCTGCCGCGAAATCGAGCACGATCTTGCCGGACTCGCCGGACTTCGCCAGCTCGATCGCTTCCCGGAACTGCCCAAAGGGAAACTCGTGCGTGATCACCGGCGAAATATCGAGCCCGCTCTGAATCAACGCCGTCATTTTGTACCACGTCTCGAACATTTCGCGCCCGTAAATTCCCTGGAGCGTCAGGCTGTGGAACACGACCAGATTCCAATCTATCGACGCGCTTGATGGCATGATGCCGAGCAGCGCGATTTTGCCGCCGTAGAACATGTTCGGCAAAATATCCGCGAACGCTTTCGGGTTCCCGGACATTTCCAGGCAGACATCGAACCCTTCCTTCATGCCGAGCTGTTTCATCGCGTCGGCGAGTTTTTCGCTGCGCACATCGACCCCGAAAACATTCGGGGCCATTTTGCGCGCCAACTCGAGGCGGTACGGGTTCACATCGGTGATGACGACGTGTCGTGCACCCGCGTGTTTGCAAATGGGAATGGCCATGCAACCGATCGGGCCTGCGCCGGTGATGAGTACATCTTCGCCTACGAGATCGAATGCGAGCGAAGTGTGCACCGCGTTGCCCAGCGGATCGAAACACGAGAGTACTTTCAGCGGAATCGAGGGATCAGCATGCCAGGCGTTCGTCGCCGGAATAGCCACGAACTCGGCCCAGGCGTCGGGGCGATTCACACCCACGCCTTGCGTATTCGGGCAAAGATGACGCCGGCCAGCCAGGCAATTCCGGCAATGTCCGCACGTGATGTGACCTTCGCCTACCACCAGATCGCCTTCAGCAAAACCGCGGACATTAGATCCGACGGCCGCTATTTCGCCCACGAACTCATGCCCGATCGGCATCGGCACCGGGATCGTTTTCTGCGCCCACACGTCCCAGTTGTAAATGTGAATGTCAGTGCCGCAGATCGACGCTTTCTTAGTACGAATGAGTACGTCGTCCGGCCCGACTTCCGGCACCGGCCAATCTTCCAGCCACAGACCCGGCTCGGCTTTGGCCTTCACGATCGCCGGCATCGTCTTCTGCATCGCGCAGCCAAACTAAGCGATTCGGCAGACGAGGAAAGGCGATTGTGATTGGCCGCGCCGCGCAAACGATCAAAGCAGCGACCCTAACGGGATTCGAATCCACTTCCCGCATTTCGCGGCGTTGCGTAATTTTGCCGCAAGTCTGCCGGAATTAGCACGTTAATGCGCTTGGCCGAAAATCGCAGTTTGCGCGAATTGCGCACCATTACGCAGTTTTTCTGTCCGAATTTGTCCGAAAAACGAGCACGCACGAAATTTCCGCGTGTGGTGTTCGAGTTGACTTGCCATTCTTGGCGCTGTTTCGCAGCCGAAAACTCCAAATGCGAGTTCCTGTTTCGATCCTGATTTTTATCTGCACCGCTGCTGTTCTTGGTGGTTGCGCGAGCGCCGATTTTTCGCCGTATGTTGGCGAGCAGCAACGCTGGCCCACATCACCAGGAGCGTTTGTCACGATGATCAACAGCTATGACGGCCCGGGACGAAGCGGAACCGGAAGGCAATACACGCTGCCGGTCTATTTTGGCCTTCCGAATCGGCCGTACGCAGTCCTCGGAGCAATCGACGTTGATGCGCCGGTCGGCAGATTGTTCGAAGGCTCAGAAGCGACGACAACCTTCAAGCCCGCGGTTCGCGAGGCAGGACAGCACGGCGCAGACGCCATCATTGTCATTGCTCAGGGCGTGGAGAATCGTGGCTATACGACAACCACTTTTGCTAACGCCAATGCAAACACCTCGTTCTCTGGTGTCGCTTATGGGAACGGTTTTTCCGGCAATGCGAATACGACGGCAAATGCTTTTGGTTCAAGTTTTACGACGCCAAATCGCCGCGGCCAGGCGCGTGTGATCGCCATTAAGTTTTTATGAGCCTTCCCGCTTGCTCGGGTTAGTAGAAGTGTGGCGGCGAATCCTTTGTTCCACAAGGCGCCCGAAACGCTATCAAAGCTGTGCTCATCACGTGAAGCCTCATCTGCGCAAACCACTGAACAGCCTCACGCGCGCGCATATTCTCCGCAAGGGGGTGGAATTTTGCTAGCGCGGGCCGCAGTCGTTTTGCTTTCTGCTCGTGCTTTCGCGCAACGTAATTCAGAAATGTCATCAACTTCTTTGTAATACGCATTTCGAGCGACTCGTATAAGATGCCTGCTAGTTCGCCGCATAACTCATGGATCACGGGGCTTTCGATTTTTTGTATCGGTGTCTCAAGCAAGCCTGGACGAGTACGCGATGGGTGAAGCGGAACCCGTTTGCTACCGGCGCCGCCGGGGTGAACACATAGCATCAGAAATGGAAGAAAAGGCAAAGCACAACATGTGCGTCGCTGCACGCCTGCCGCGTCAGCTAGTTCGTCGATAAGAGCGTTCAAATCAGGATCAGCTATTTTTCCGATCGGTTGGTTGCGGTGTGCGGTCACGGTGCTAAAGGCAACGAATCGCTCATCCCTGCGTACGGGCAAAACGAATAACTACACGAGGGTGACAGCTTCACGCGCGCGCACGCGCGTATTTCTCCCGCAGGAACTCCCGTCTGGCTGAGACACCGCGATCAGCCGAGGAACAGGGCATTCATTGTGGTACCTGTTTGTTCGTCATCGTATCCGCTTGACGATGCACGATCCGCCAGCCATCAGACTCGCGCCGGAAGACCATTGTCACGCGATAATCCCGGCGCGATTCCTCATCTTTTCTTGGGGCACGAAAGCGAATGTGCTCCAATTGTACGACGTAGGCGAAATTTCCCGCTACGTGGACGGCAACCCGCTCGTTACTCTGTGTTGCGTGGGAGAAATGCGAGCTCGCCCAATCCAGCCGTGCGCTGACGTTGCTCCAACCTTTTTCGATTTTACCACCTGCTCCCCCTGCGACAGTGACGTCGTCAGCATGTGACCACAGCGCCTTTACTGCTGCCGGTTGGCCATTATGGAACTGCAGTTGCGCAGAATCGAGCTTGCTCAGGAATTCCTGAAGATTCTTGTCCTCGATTTGTACATCAGCTTGCGTTGCAGCTGGCGCGGTTGAGGCGCTCGCACTGACAACCGCTGCCATCGCAGCCGTCAGGCAAAAGATTGGGATCGGTAGCGTCATTGTTGAACTTCTGTTGTGATTGTGGACATAAACCTGACAATCTCAACCTCAGCCGCGGTTACCTGAAAGCGCGACTTCGCTGCTCACAACATTCTAATCACGTTAGCTAAGTTAACAAACCGGGTAGCCACCGGCTGCAACGTTGGGTACGCCTTGGTCAACGGCAGCCTCGCGGTCGTTCCCGAGCCGTCCACCTACGCGATGATGGGTTTGGGGATTAGTATGCCAGAGGTTGACGTTTTTTTCGCACACCGGCAATGCGCTACACGCGCGCTAGTTCGGGTTAATGTGTCGCGCGATTCCCGAGGCGTCACACATGCGCGCGCGCGCGATAGTTGTGACAGAGCGACGCGCCGAACACTCTGCCAGTAGGATGCGGTGTAAGCGGAGGCGACAAGCGGCTTGCGCTGGCGAAATCGAGGTGACTAGCGGACTTCGCGTCGGAACAGCTTACAAACTCTCTCGGAACCAGCTTCATTCCAGTAAATATATTGCTGAGTATAAGGATAGGCGCGTCAAGGAATTAACGTGCCGTTCCTAGTGCCCTTTGCCTATCTCGGCCTGCAATGTGCTACCGGGGCAACTACCAGCTCCTCGGGGGCCTCGCGGCATGGGTTGAGGAGCCTGTTCGTTCTTATCTCAACCCTATGAAATACAAACACATTATCACCCTTCTCTGCGCCGCAACGGCGAGCTTCCTCATCGCCAGCACGCCGGCGCAAGCGAACTTCATCGTAACGCTGCAACAAGTGGGATCCAACGTGGTCGCGACGGGAAGTGGAGCAATAGACCTCACCGGCCTGCACGGTCCAAGCCCTGCGAATGGCGCGTCCGCAATAGTACCTGTTGCTGGCGATATCGTCACTGGGAGTGGAAATGGTACCTTATACCTTGGACCAATCTCCGGCCCGACGAGTTTCGGCACCGGAGGTCCAACGGATGCGAACAGCTCAACCGGACCTCTCGTGAGCCTCCTCTACAACGGGGGAATCACGTCGTCGATTATCGTGCCCAGTGGCTATGTCTCCGGCACTCTTATTTCCAACGGCGCAATCTACAACGGGCAGAGCTTTGCCAGCCTTGGAGTCACGCCCGGCACCTATGAATGGACGTGGGGCACTGGAGCGAACCAGAACTTCACGTTAGAGATCGGAACCAGCCGCGTGCCTGATTCGGGCTCGACAATGGTCTTGCTTGGCGCTTCGCTCTTCGGTCTTATCTTTGTTCGCCATTTTTTCTTCAGCAAACGTCCCCGGTCTTCAAGCCATCAAATCCCATGAAAACCAATCGTCCAACATCCACAACGCCAATCCGCCTTCTGGGCCTTTGCGTCGCAGCCGCTGGCTTGCTCATGCTCGGCTCCACTGCACGAGCGGACTACATCGTCACACTGCAGCAAGTCGGGCCAAACGTCGTTGCTACCGGCAGCGGAGCGATCGACCTGACACCCCTAACCTTTGTAGGATCTGAGACGGCCAAAGCGCTCTTAGTACCAATTGATGGTGTCATTAACACGGGACCAGCAACCGACCAGCCGATCGATGCATACTCAGGCCTTTTGGGACCGGCGGCGTTCGGCACCGGAAATGGTGGCGTTGCTAATATTGGGAGCGGTGACATTGTCGGCGTTCACAACTTCTTGTTTAAACTCTTCTTATTCGTCCCGCAGGGGTATGTCTCAGGTACTCCGCTGTCGGACAGCTCCACGTATGATAATGCGACCTTCGCCAGTCTTGGCGTGACACCTGGCACTTACGAATGGACGTGGGGAACGGGGGCGAACCAGAACTTCACGCTCCAGATCGGAACCAGTCGCGTGCCTGACTCGGGCTCGACTCTAGTCTTGCTTGGCGCTTCGCTCCTCGGTCTTTTCCTTGTTCGCGATTTCTTCAGCAACCGTCTCACCAGCTAAGCCATCAAATCCCATGAAAACCAATCGTCCAACATCCAAAACGCCAATCCGCCTTCTGAGCCTTTGCGTCGCAGCCGCTGGCTTGCTCATCTTCGGCTCGACAGCGCAGGCGAACTACATCGTCACACTTCAGCAGGTCGGGCCCAACGTCGCTGCTACCGGTAGCGGAGCGATCGACCTGACAGGCCTTAGCCTTTCTCAAAGCAGCGCTACCAAAGCCGGTCTTGATCCGCATTCTGGCACTATCACGACTGGTCCAGCGACCTTCACTCCATTCGATTTATACCAAGGACCGATCACCGGGCCAGGCAGCTTCGGCTCGGGCTTGGGCATTCTGGCAAGCAGCGGTAGCGGCGACATTGCCGGACTCACTCTTGCATCCCGAATAACCGTGCCACAGGGGTATGTTTCCGGCACTGTTTTGTCAGATAGCTCCATTTATAACAACGCCACTTTCGCCAGCCTTGGCCTTACGCCCGGCACCTACGAATGGTCATGGGGCACTGGAGCAAACCAGAACTTCACGCTCCAGATCGGAACCAGTCGCGTGCCTGACTCGGGCTCGACTCTAGTCTTGCTTGGCGCTTCGCTCCTCGGTCTTTTCCTCCTTCGACATTTCCGTCGGCAACCGTTCCACTCTTGACCCACTAAGGTCCAAGAACACCGAACCTCGCGTACGCTGCTGCGGAAATTGCGGAAACCATCTTTGCGCGAATAGATTCGCGCAAGTGGCAGATTATCGCGAACTGTTTATGTCGAGCCGTTTGAGTCGTTCCCGCATTTCCGCAAGCCGTTCTGGTGTGATTACAGGTGCATTCGCACTTGCTTGCGCTGAAACTTCGATTTTCGCGCCGCTGCCACGGTAATCAGCCGGGAAGGTCAAGCGCAGCCATTCGGCACAAGCGCGCCAGTCCTTCTCCCCTGCTGCTTTGATCGCTGCTAACGCCTTTTGCCGGGCGTGCTCGCGCGAGTCGGCGAGCTTTTCCTCCAAGTCGTCATACCGTTCGCGCCAGTCATTCAACGTGCTCTGGCCGATGCCAGCAACAATGCACGCCCCCTTGATAGGCATACCGTCTCCAATGGCCGCACAAAGCCGCTCAACGGTCTCCTCGCAGTACTTTGTTGGCCGTCCTAGTTGCCGATCATCGCTCATGCCGCTTTGAGTAACTTAGCAGCACGTTGAATCTCCCGCACCTGACCGCACAGGAACGCTTCGCCGATGCGCGCCGCTGTGCTGATATTCCCGGCAAAACAAAACGGAGCGTAGCGCCTTTGCCACGCGGCAAGCGTGCCGATGATAGCATTGTTGTGAATGCCCGAAGGTGCGTCCAGAAGCTCGCACAGCGTGCCTTCCACGATCACGAGGAACCGGCCAACGTAGCGGCTGCGTTTCAGTTCGCGCTCGAACCGCTCCCGCTCGCGTCCGATGCACGCCAGCAAGTCACGAATGGTTTTGCGCTCAATGACCGCGGCATCCGGCAATGCGGCTAATGCAATATCGCCGGTTTCAAGCGTGCCACGCGCCAGAGTCAACCCATCGGGAAGGTACGCCGCCCAGGGATGCGGCCACGGCTCGCGCGAATCGACGATCAAGATGGCGGAGCTAAGCTCGTTTCTCATTTCACGGGTATAGGCGTGAAACGTGAAACGACACCGCTCCGGCTGAAACGAGCCTGAAGCGAAGATGAAACGAACCGCTCCGCTTCGCTCGTGAAACAGCGAAATGCTACCGCAACCGTAGTGAAACGAGCCGCCCGGGATGTGAAACGAAGCAGCGTCATTTTCATTTCATCGTTTATCGGCTTGTTCGACGACAGCGTACTCGCGCCCATTTTTTGTGAGCCAACCGGCATCGAACCCCTTTTTTGCCAGGCGGCTAATCGTTGCTTCCGAAACCTTCATTTCCGCCGCGAGTTGACCGCACTGTGTGACGCCTTCCTCGATCAACTTGCGGAAAACATCGAGTGACTGCGCCGCCTTACACGCGATTGAAACCATGCCTGATACGGCATCGGTAACCACATGCCATTCATAAGCGGGAATCTCATTCTGCGTGTTGCGGCTCGGCTTAGTGAACCGTGAAATGAAGCGCGCGCCGCGCTTGTCATCCGCCTGCTTCTTCGCGTCATCGAGTGTGATAACCCAAAAGGTATTATCTTCGCGTTTGCTCGTGCCACGCGCTTCGCCGTTGCGTCCGGCATGATGAACCACGATCACGGCGATCTTATGCCGCCGGAATTCGAGCAACCAGTTGTTTACTTGCTCCCAATCGAAGGAATCGTTTTCCTTCATCCCGCTCGCGAGCGTGGAGAGGTTATCGAGAATCACGACTTTGATTCCCGCATTCAGGCAGTAGGTCGTGATCGCCCTTTGCACTTCCGCGTGGGTGATGTTCAGAACCTTCTGCGTGCGATCAAAGAGAATCTCGTGGTTGAGAAACTCCACCGCGCCCGCGTTTCGTTGTAAACCTTTGTCCCGCGCACGCATCAAGTCCGCGGGCATTTCTCCATCAACGTAGAGCACCTTCACTCGCTCGTGCGCCTGCCATTCGCCCAGCTTTGCACCTTCGCTTAATGCCTTCGCAAGCAGAAGTGCAAACCACGTTTTGCCGACGCCGCGAAACGCAAACAAGAACCCCAGGTCGCCTTCTTTGAACCAATCGCCCAGTAGGGGCTTTCGAGGGCGCAAATCGAGCGAGCCTAATTCATGGGACGTGACTACGCTCTGGGTTAACGCGTGATTCCACGAAATCGCCGCGCCGGTAGCGGATTCGCCAAGCTCAGCAAGCCTGTTTGTCAGCTCGCCAAGCGCTAGCTGTTTCTTTTCGTACTTAGTTACGAGCCGCTGCGCGCGTCGGTCCCGCGAAGCTTCTCGTACCTGCTCAACAACGTAATCCAGGATGCTGTCGGTGAGAGTTGAGCCGGAAATTTCCGTGACTGCGGCAGCTCCGCCGACGCGTTCAAGTTGATGATGATCGGTCAGCCAGTGAGTGACGCTCACCAGATTAACGTTTGTTCCGGTGCGACGCAGCTCCTCGCACGCGGAAAAGATTGTGCGGTGCGCTGGAATGGAGAAATGCTCCGCCGTGATGTCCGGCGGCAGCTCGCGACCGTTTATTAGCGCGGCGAGTAGCGTTGCCTCGTGGCCGGACAGCATGGGATGATCTGTCGCGGGGCTCATAGGTTTGCCGCCTTCGCGTGCAATCGCCCGCCCATCGCAGCGCGATGAACGTGGAATGCGGTTAAGTGTTTGCGGTCGCCCGTGCGCTGATACTCAGACCAGAGCCGCGCTGCTTCCTTCTGCCATTGCGCGCGCGTGTGATTGACGCTGTAGCCGGTTGACGATAGGATGCCGCTTGGAGATTCTGAGCGGGTGGCGCGAGCTATAGCGCCCCCGCTTTTCTTCTTTGGAGATTCCATCGTACATCTACTTAGTTAGTTAACGCGGTACTTGCTTAGTGCTTCAAGTACGTCCGACCAGCGGAACAGAATGCTTTTGCCGACCTTCATGTACGGCAGACGGCCTTTCTTCATCCAGTAGTCGATCGTGCGGGACGATTTCCGAAGTCTTGCCGCAAGTTCGCGCTTCGTGTCCAATCCATCGCTTGCGCGTTGGATGGCTGACTGGGAGTATGAGTTGCTCATTTGTGCGGCAACTCTGCGGGCAATTGCGAGTCTCGCGGTGACAGCTACCAAACAAGATTCGTCACAATTTGCGACCAGCCGATGCAGTTAGTTTGAGTCTTGCTTTTCGCTGCCTAACGGTGCCTTCTTCGACTTCATGTCCGAGCTTCTCCAGCTCAGCAGTTAACTTTCGCGTGCTCATCTCCGGGTTCTTCACGTACAGCTTTGCTATGTCCTCATCGAGTTTGTCGTGAAGCTCCGCACTCGCCTTGCCGTCCAAGATGCGGCCGAGATCAATGAAGAAATGTTTGTCGTCATTGTTTGCTGCTTGAACTATCTGCCAGCGCCACCCTTTGAGATTCTTCGCTGCGAGCTTCGCTACCACTTTCGATTCGCGATGTCGCTGTCCAGTTTTCTTGAAGTGTTCGGAATCCTTCTCCAGCTCAGGAACGACCTTCGCGCGAAACAGAATGTCTTCTGTGGTGTGCCCATTGTGCAACGTCGCTTGAGCTTCATTGAAAGCTGTGTTGATGCGCCACGAAACTCCGAGCGTGCTCATCCACTTGTCTAGCAATCTCCTACTCACGCGAGCCTTGCCCGCTGCTTTCCCCACGTCGCCGAGATGCCTGATGTTGTTAAGCAATCTCGTGAAAAGAGCGCGTTCATTCTTCGACATGGATTGCATTTGCTTTTCCATCTGCCGCTCTGCGTCAGCGCGAATGTCCGCGTCGATTTGCTTAGCTAGAGCGAGGCTCCGTTGATCGACTTTCGGTCTGTCGCCAAACCAAGTTTGGTTCACGCTCGCGCAGTGATCGGCACAACGTTTTCCGCGGCTTGCGGCGCGATGCTGAACCAGCTTTTCGCCTGCTCCGGCGTTGTTAGCTCCCGGTAGTGCTCATCAATCATCTTCGGCGAGGTGCCGCATTCCATCGCGACGAAGTTCTTGTCGCGCACTTCCGCCAGCCGGTAGCTGATGTAACTATGTCGCGGCGCGTTGTGCGCCCACTGGACTTTTGCCGCGTCTGCCGCTTCGCGTAACGCTTCGAAGAACCAGGCTTTCGAGTGCGGCCAGATGCGTTCGCCATTCCGCGGCGCAACGGCCAGCCATTTCGCCAGGTTGTCCGAGATCGGCACAGTGCGCCGCGATGCTGTCTTAGCTTTGTGCGCCGCCACTTCAACAAAGCCGGGCAGCCGCTCGACGTCGCGCCATTCCAGCCGCAGGATTTCTTCCGCGCGCACTCCGGCAAACGCGGCCAGCGCGATGCACGGTTGAAGCTGAGCCGGTGAATGCCTTACCAGCGCGGCCAGTTGTTTAGGCGTGAAGATTTCAACCGGCGCTTTTTTCTCCGTGCGCTTCTCCACTCGTTCCAAAAGGTCGATTTCCTTCGAGAGGCAATCGTGCCGTTTCGCGTAGGTAAAGAACGCTCGCAGAGCGCGCAGGAAATTGTTGTGACTGCGCGGCGACAATTTCAGCGCGTCCAGGAATCGGGCGACATCGCTTTTCGTAAGCGAATTCACGTCGCAGTGAAACGCGTCGGCGAATTTGCCGAGCCGGTAACGCAGATCGGCCAGGTAAAGCTCACTCACGCCTTTGCGCTTCTTCGCCGCGATCATCTCATCCACCGCAGCGGAAATTGGTTTGCGCTCGATTCCCACGCCGTGATGCCGGGCATAGAAGCGCGCTGCATCCATCAGTGAAACGCCCTTGAGAACGTCGCGCGCTTGCTTGTACTCGATGGCGACAGCATCAAGCGGCACACCAAACGGCTTCACAGCGTCACACGCGCGGCCATAAACGAGCCGGTCGCGTCCGGTTAACTGCGCCGCGTCAACATCACCGCGGGAAAGCTGCGCGGCTTTCGCTTCAGCTTCGCTGATCGCAGCGTCTAACGTCTTAAAGTTTAACCGCTGGCGTTTACCGCCGAGCTGATAGACCACGCGGAAATACGTGCCTTGCGGCTTATCGTCGCGGTAGATTTTCACGGTTGAAGAACCGCGTTTGATCACCTTCGGGAATCGGTTGCGCTTCATGTTTTTTGTTCTTAAGTGCGCAAATTATGTCCGAAAAGTGTCCGAAAATGCAAGCGGAAAGTTGTGAATAGCGCTACATTCAGGAGTGAAAATGCGGTTGCGACCCTAACGGGATTCGAACCCGTGTTACCGCCGTGAAAGGGCGGTGTCCTAGGCCACTGGACGATAGGGTCGACGGGAGCGGGGAATATCGGGAGCGCGAATGGGCGTTGCAAGCTGCTTGTTTATGACAGCGCGCGGATCAGCTCCGCCGTTCGCACGGTAGCGCCGCGGTGCGGAGCTAGGACTTCGCGGGCGCGACTGACCATTGTTTCCCGTTCTCGGGCGTCACGCAGCAAACGGGCGGCTTGGCCAACGAACTCCGCGCGATTGCGCACGCAAGTCGCGCCGTCGCTCTCGATCAACGCGCGAGCAATCGCCGCGAAGTTTTCCATGTGCGGACCGAACATCACCGGTTTGCCGGCCGCGATCGCTTCGACCGGATTTTGTCCGCCGTGCGCGGCCATGCTTTTGCCGATGAAGACAACGGTCGCGACATTGTACCAATTCGCCAGCTCGCCGGTGCTATCGATGAGGAGAACGTCGGACGCGGTCTGCCGCGGGGCGCTGCGGCGGCAGACGCGGAGATCGCGCCCGCGAAGGAGCGACTCGATCTCGGCCGCGCGCTCGACGTGACGTGGCGCGATGACAAGAAACAAGTCCGCGAACTCACGACGCAGCTCGAGGAAGGCGCCGGCGAGAATCTGTTCCTCTCCGCGATGCGTGCTGCCGCCGAGTAAAATGGGTCGGGCGGAAGTGATTCCGATCTCATTGAGTACCTGGCGCGGCTCAGCGGAAAACGCCGGTGCTTGTTCCGCATCGAACTTGATGTTGCCAGTGACGTGAATGCATTCGGCGCGGGCGCCAATCTTCTGCGACCTCGCGGTATCGACCGCGTCCGTGACGCAAACCAGACTGAGCTTGCGGAACATGGGCGCGAGCGCGAAACGGAAGCGCAGGAACCGTTTTTCCGAGCGGTGCGACAATCGTGCGTTTGCCAGTACTACTGGCACATCTCGCCGGTCCGCTTCGTGCAGCATGTTTGGCCAGACTTCGGCTTCGATGAGCACGATCTTGCTGGGGGCGATGGTGGCAAACGCGCGCCGCATGACCGGCCAGAAATCGAGTGGGCTGTAGAGTACAGTCACCGGCGCTGGTGCGGTTTTCTCCGCGAGAGCGTAACCAGTCGTGGTCGTGGTCGTGAGTACCAATGGCAATTCTGGAGATCGCGTCTGTAATTCCCGCGCGAGCCTGAGCGCGATCAGCACTTCACCCACGCTCACCGCATGTATCCAGAGCGGCCGTTTTGCCCGCAATCGCCCGCGCACCTCGCGCGTGTAAAATCCAAGCCGCTGGCCGAAATTCCGCCGGTAGGCACCGCGGCGGAACATTTTGAGGAGATAGCCGGGAAGGAAAAGCGCCAGTCCTACTGGCCACAGTACGTTGTAGAGCAGCCTGATCATACCGGCGCGAGAAGCAGTACTTCCGTGGCGCCGTAGTTTCGAGCCCGGAGCAATTTCCAATTCCTGTACTCCGGCGTGCGTTCATCGGGGCGTTTCTCGAGTACGAGTGCGCCATCGGGCGCCAGCAGTTGGCCGAGCGCGTTATTTTTCAGTAGCAATTCCGTGAAGCTTTCGCCCGTCGCCGCAGCTTCATACGGCGGATCGGCAAAGATGATGTCGAATGCTCCGCTCGCGTGCCGAAGAAACGTAAATACGTCTGCGACACGCACACGCGCCTCCAAGCTCGCCGTCGCGAGATTGCGCTCGATCGCATTTGCCGCCTGGCGATTCGATTCCACAAACAAGGCCGACGCCGCACCGCGACTGAGTGCTTCAATTCCGAGGCTGCCCGAGCCGGCAAATAAGTCTAGTACGCGCGCGCCAATGACGCTTTCGCCGAGCATGGAAAAAATCGCCGCTTTCACGCGGTCCATCGTCGGCCTGACGCCGCGCCGCGGAACCTGAAGTCGCAGGCCACCGGCGCTTCCCGCGATCACTCTCACGGGCTCGGCACCGGCGAGGCAGCCGGAGCGGCCGATCCAACGGAAGGTGACGGCTGAGGCATTGATTCCCCCTCTTTTTTCTTTCTGCCTTTGCCGCGCCCAAAGAGCGCATCGATCACGCCGCCGATATTTTTCAGGTCAACGCCCACGGCGCGTTCCATTAAATCCGTCTTCGGCTTTTCGAGCGTGCCACCAATGTGAAATGGAAGGCTGTACTCACCCGGCACATCGGTGGCAACGAAGTTCTCGCGCATCCCGCGAAAGAGCTGGCCGCGTACTTTGTCGTTGATGGTGAGAGTGGAATTCAGCGCGACCCGGCCGTCAAAACCGATCGTCCCGGTAGCGCTGAGCGCGAGATTCTGCGAGCGCAAATTCAGCCCGTCGATCATCACTGACGTACCGGCGAGATGGTAGCGCGCTTCGGCCTGCTGAAGGTCGAGCTGCGAAAGCTCGTCGATCTGCAACAACTGACCAAGCATTGCCAGCACCGTGAATTGCTGTACGTGCCCGCCGTGCAATGAAATTGTGCCCGAGCCCGTCAAGGCGCTGGGATCAGCGATTTTGCCAGAAGCATCCAGGGTACCTTCAACCAAACCATGCGCCACGCCTTTGCCGCCGCCGGCTCGCTCGATGATTTCGTTCACATCCACGCCGCGGAAGGTCGCGTGCAGGGTGAACGGCGAATCGGGCGTCTGCGGCTCAACGCCGAAAGTACCGGCTAACTCACCTTTCGCGACGCGCGCCTGGATTTGCGAAAGCTCCAATTGGCCCGGGTCATAGCGCAGAGCGGCGCGAACGTTTGTGAGGAAAAAGCGGTCGCGCAGCGCGATTTTGCCGATGCGCGTCTCACCTCGCAGCGAGTTGCCTTCGCGCAGCGCGGAGGAGAATTGCACGCCATCGAAAAGCGCGACCGTGCTCTGCGTGCGGTCGAGAAATCGGAAGCTGGCATCCTGTACTTTCACTCGTTGTACTTCCGGCTCCGGAAACGGCGGCTCGCGCATTGGTCGCGACGGAGTTGGGACAGGTTCAGCGCCGCCCGGCGGTGTGGCCCCACCTTGTGTAACGCTGCGCTCACGTTGACGCGCAGGTATTCGCCATTTCCCCGAATCATTTTGCGGCCAGGTGACCTGCGGTTTTACCAGGGTGATCTGCTTGATGACGAGTGGCTGGCGAAAAACCGAGGCGAGCCGTACTCGCAACCGCACGCTGCTGGCGTCGAGAAAGGGTGTTGCCGCACCCGGGTCGCGTTGTGGAATGGTGATGCCGCTGAGCCGCAGACCGCTCCATGGTGTGATGCTGATGCGCGCGATGCGCAACGGCATGCCGAGGCGCTGGCTGAGTTCCTGCTGAATCCGAGATTGTGTCGCCGCCGATTGCACGTAGAGATTCAGCGCCAGCAGAGCCGCCGCGCAGCACGCGCCGACGATTGCGAGACACCAGCCGATCATTCGCCGTGCGCGAAGCATTCGCGGAACTCTAGCCAGCCACTCCACCCAGAAAAGCGCTCTTGCAAAGTACGTTCGTCATTCTCAATCCCGCCGCGCGCAGCGAACGCGTCCACCGCTGGCGCAAGCACGTGGAAATGTTAGCCCGCGACGCCGTGCTCTGCGCGACTTCGCGCGTAGGAGAAGCTGAAGCGCTGGCGCGACGGGCGGCGTCGGAAGGGTACGAGATCGTCGTCGCCGCGGGAGGCGACGGTACCGTCAACGAAGTGGTGAATGGGATTGCCGGAAGTGACGCCGTACTCGGTCTTCTTCCCATGGGCACGGTGAACGTGTTTGCCAACGAGCTGCGCCTCCCCACCAGCCGTCTGGATGAATGCTGGAAGATCATTTGCCGTGGGCGCAGCCGGCCGATTGATTTGCCCCGAGCTAACGAGAAGTATTTTGTGCAACTCGCCGGCATAGGGCTCGATGCCCAGGCGGTGAAAGAAACGAGCGCGACATTGAAGCGAAATTTCGGGCCGCTCAGCTATCTTATCTCCGCCGCGCAGATCGCTTCACGGCCGCCCCCGCGGTTGTGCATCGAATCCGAGGATGCAGTCACTGACGAAGGTTCGTTTGTCCTTGTCGGCAACGGCCGCTTTTATGGCGGACCATTCCCATTTTTCAAACGCGCTCTGCTCGATGACGGACTGCTCGACGTACTCGTCTTCAAGCGGCTCGGTTATCTGGAAATCATCCGCTACCTTCAAGAGGTGATCTTCAGCGATTCCATCACCCGGCCAGAGATCGAGTACTTCGAGACGCGGCGCCTGCGCGTCAGCGCCGAAGCCAGCGTGCCGGTCGAAGCGGACGGCGAACTCATTGGCACGTGTCCGGTGGAATTTCAGATGAACGAGCGGCCGCTGCGAGTGCTCGCCGCAGCGTAAGCGCGGGCGTGACGCAGCGCCTTGCTTTCCCAGATCCGCGACAATTTTCCAGCCGCCAAGAACGAGAAACATCGACACCCGCGAGCGCGTGCGATACTCTCGTGGCATGCGTCTGTCCGGGCGAAAGACCTCACGTTTTACCCGTTCGTGGTCTCCCGCGCAACGCGTCGTTCTGCTCGGACTGCTCGGCCTGAACGTCGCCGGGTTTCTCGCCCAGCTCGTGCTTAGCGCATGGGACGCCTCATTCGCCCACGAGTACCTCGGATTAAGCCATCGCGGTGTTTCGCAGGCTTATGCGTGGCAATTTTTCACCGCACTGCTGCTGCACAACAACGTCTGGCATTTCGCCGCGGACATGCTGGTACTTTACTTTATCGGGCGCGACGTGGAGGTAATTCTCGGTCGGCGCGAATTCATTTTCCTTTATCTCTTTGGCGCTTTCGCGGGTGAGCTGGGCCACCTCTTCCTCATGCCGGCTGATTGCGTGCTCTTCGCCGCCAGTGGCGGAGTGGCCGCCCTTTTCATGGCTTACGCCACGATCCTGCCCGAACTGGAAGTGACGACTCTCCTGCTTTTCATGGTCCCGCTGCGGCTGAAAATGCGGCGGCTGGCTCAGCTTTCGATCCTTGTCGCAGGCGTGTTGGTCATTTTCGATCGCTCCGGCACCGTGGGGCACAGCGCGTTCCTTGGCGGCGCCGCCGCCGGCTGGCTCTACGCGCATGTACTCGGGTTTGGACGCACATCGTTTCTGCAACGCACACTCTGGCGCCGCCGGTCGGAAGCAGAACGGCTGCGCAATCTGCCCGCGGAGCAATTTTTGGCTGAGCAGATCGATCCTGTACTCGAAAAAATTTCGGACCGCGGCCTGCGGAGTCTCACTCGCCGCGAGCGCCGCCTGCTTCAGCAAGCGCGCGAGAAAATGCTGGGCGCAAGCTAGCTGCGCAGCTCGGTTCAATTCCTGGGCGCAGACGCTGGCAACCACGAATAGTACGTTACGCCCGCAGCTTCGCGGCTCGCGTCGTCACTCCGCTCAATCCATCTTGCCGCCGTGAGTACACAAGGCTTGTGGCTCAAGGCGAAAATCGCGGCGTCGCTCGATCCCGAACGCGTCGGCGCGACACTCGATGCCATCGCCGCACAGTGGCCGGGTTCACTCGAGAAATTCCTGCGCGGCTTCCCGATCGGCGTCGAACCGCTGATTCATTTGATCGCGGTCTCAACGATTTGCGCGGAACGCTTGCAGCAGGACGCGGAACTTCTCCATTGGCTAGCACAGCCGGAAATCTCGGCCGCTGATCGTGGACCGCGCCGGATGGTCGCTGAACTGGACCGTTTCACCGATTCACCTGCGCAAAACAACTTCGCTGCGCTCCGGCAATGGAAAGCGCGCGAAATGACGCGCATCGCCTTGCGCGAGGTCGCGGAGATCGCATCGCTCGAGCAAACCACGGCCGAGCTTTCCTGGCTGGCCGAAGTTTGCCTGGCCACAGTTTACCAACACCTCACCACAGCAATGCGCGCCCGGTTCGGCGATCCTCAAACTGATTTCGCTGCGCTCGGCCTTGGCAAACTTGGCGGCCACGAACTGAACCACAGCTCAGACATCGACCTCATCTTCCTCTATGGCGAAGAAGGGGAGGTTTCGCCCCGACTCACTCGCCACGAGTGGCATAACCGCCTGGCCGAGGAAATCGTGAAGGTTTTTGCGAAACCCGGTTTGTGGCGAGTCGATCTTCGCTTGCGCCCAGAGGGCAGCGCCGGGCCGCTCACGCGCTCAATCGAGAGCATGGAAAACTATTATGCCGGGTTTGGGGAAACGTGGGAGCGCCTTGCCCTGATTAAAGGCCGCCGGGTCTGCGGCAGCGATGAGCTGGCCTACGAATTCCTGCGGCAACATCAGCCGTTCATTTTTCCGCGCAGCGCCACTCCCGAATTGCTCAGCGAGATTTCCGCGATCAAACGCCGGATCGAGCGCGAAGTTCCGCACGAGACGCTGAACGTGAAACTCGGCGCCGGCGGCATTCGCGAGATCGAGTTCATCGTGCAGACACTCCAATTCATCCATGGCGCGCGACATCCGTTTTTGCAGGAGACTTCCACGCTAAAAACGTTGGCCGCGCTCTACCAGCTCGAGCTCCTGCCGCTGAGTGAAGTACGCGCGCTCGACCATGCTTACCGCCTGCTCCGGCGCATCGAGCACCGACTGCAAATCGAAGCCGAACGGCAGACGCACTCCATTCCAGTTGAGCCGGAGAGACGCGATCGCCTCGCCCGCAGCCTCGGTTCCGATTCCGCGAGCGATTTTTTGGCTGAAGTACGCAGCGCCACTGATCGCGTCCGAGAAATTTTCGATCATCTTATCGCATCGGGAACGGCGGCGCCGGCCGTGGATCTCGGACTGTTCGCTGACGAGCAGCGCGCCTCGCGTGCGCTGAGCGAGCTGGCGCGCGGCTCGTCCTCGTTTCACGTCGCGCCGCGCACCCGCCACATTTTCGGCAAGCTGCGCCCGCTACTGCTCGAGCAACTGAGCCGCTGCGCTGACCCGGACGCTACCTTGACCGCTCTGGTGCGTTTTGTTGAAGCGTTCGGTTTGCGCAGCCTCTTATTCGAGCTGCTGGCCACAAATCCGAAGCTGCTCGAGTTGCTCGTGCAAACGTTCGATGCCAGCGAATTCGCCGCACAAATCCTCATCCGGCGTCCGCAATTGCTCGAGGAAACGACCCGCGGCACTGGTTTGGGCGAAGCGCTCACCGTTTCTCAACACCGCAGCGTACTTCAAAAACGGGACCTGCGCGCAATCCGCAGTTATCGCCAGGCGCAATTACTCAGAATCATCATGCGTGACGTACTCAGCCTCGCCGGCGATGTGAACGAGGAGCTTAGCGCGCTGGCCGAAGGATGCCTGCTTGCCACCTGCGACGCGCTAGGGCTGCACGACCTCACCATTGTGGCTATGGGCAAATTCGGCGGCAACGAAATCACCTACGGCGCCGATCTCGACCTGATGTTTGTCGGTGAAAATTATCGAGCTGCCCAGGATCTCCTTAGTACGCTCACATGGGCAACCCCGGAAGGAATGATCGCGCCCGTGGATGTCCGCTTGCGGCCGGAAGGCGAAAAAGGCCCGCTGGTCAGCTCACTCGCGGCATTCGAAAGCTACTACCGCCAGCGCGCGCAGCTGTGGGAAATCCAGGCGCTTTCCCGCGCCCGGCCTGTTGCTGGAAAGCAAGCCGCCGAATTTCTCCGCATCGCGCAGGAAGCCTGGGCAAACGCCGGCCGCGACCGCCGGCTCTTCGCGGAGATTACTGCGATGCTGGAACGCATTCGCCGCGAGCGCGGCAGCGGGAACGATTTTGCCGATTTTAAAACCGGAACCGGCGGGATCATTGAAGCGGAGTTTCTCGTTCAGCTACTCCAGATGCACGCGAATGTGCCAGGGCAAAACTGGATCCGAGCCACAGACCGTCTTGTCGAAGCCCGTGTACTCACCAGCGACAATGCCGCTGCCCTGCGCGCCAGCTACGGATTTCTGCGGCGCTGCGAAACCGTCTTGCGCCGATACTCAAACACCAGCGTCTCGGTGCTGCCGGGCGATTCAAAGCAACAACAAACACTCGCGCGCCGGCTGGGTTTTGATGCAATGGACGCGTTCACGGAAAAGTACACGGCTGCGCGCGAATGCATTCATGGGCTGTATCGTTCGCTCAGTGGGAGCGCGACTGATCAGTGAGCGCCGAGAAGCCTGAAGAGCTGGTGCAGTATCCAGAGGCTGGCGATCAGGCCGCCGCAAATCACCAGCACGATCACACCGATGACGCTGAGTACGAAAACCCAATCGCCTTTGCTGGGCCGCGACGGCTGATGGACGTGCTGCTGGAGCAAGTTGTAATTACGCTGGTTCGGACGAAACCAGAATGCGAATGCCGAACCGACCAACGGAATCGCGCCGACCAGCTCATTCACGAGAATGTTCAGCGCCATGCGCGCGACGAGGATTTTCGGTAAACCGCGGCGGGTGGCGTAGAGCAACGCCGTGGCGGAAACAAATGCCGCGCTGACGTCTCCTACCACCGGGATGAAATCGACCACGGGGTTCAGCCCGACCCGCCTCTTCATGCCCGGAATCCTGAGCAGATTGTCCATGATCGTGGCCACCCACCTGAACAACGGCTCGACAGCAGCGCGCCGTTGCTTCTCTTCCGGTGGAAGGACTTCCCACTCGTAGACTTCCGACTTTCGATTGCCGATTTCCGATTTCATCCTGCGAGTACAACCACTCGGCACTCGCCGTTCGGCACTAGGGAATGCCTATCCGGGAATGCCTTTCAGCATCTCCGTGTTCGTGGGGAATTTCTTCACGAACATGAGCAAACGCTGAATGGCTTCGTCCGGCTTATGCCCGGCAAGGCCGCGCCGGATAAGATTGATTTTTTCCAGCTCCCACGGCTGAAGAAGCAATTCCTCGCGCCGTGTACCGGAGAGGAAAATATCCACCGCGGGATAAATGCGCAGATCGCTGATCTTGCGGTCGAGTACCAGCTCCATGTTACCGGTGCCTTTGAATTCCTGAAAGATCAGCTCGTCCATGCGGCTCCCGGTTTCGATCAGCGCCGTCGCCACGATGGTAAGCGAGCCGGCTTCTTCGGTGTTGCGGGCCGCCGCAAAAATTTTGCGCGGCTGTTCCATCGCGCGCGCATCGATGCCGCCACTCATAGTACGCCCGCCGCCGCCCATCGCATTATTAAATGCGCGCGCGGTGCGAGTGATCGAGTCGAGCAAAATGAACACATGTTCACCGGCTTCCACCAGCCGCTTGGCGCGCTCGATCGCCAACATGGCGATTCGCGTATGGCTCTTGATGTCGCTGTCATTCGAGCTGGCCATGATCTCGGCCTTCGGATGCGAACGGCGGAAATCGGTCACTTCTTCCGGGCGTTCATCGACGAGCAGAATGATCAGCCGCATCTCCGGATGGTTCTTCGCCACCGCGTCAGCGATGTGATGCAGCAGCGTCGTTTTCCCGGTGCGCGGCGGGGCGACAATCAAGCCGCGCTGCCCCATGCCCAGCGGCGTCATCAGGTCCATGATGCGCGTGGTGTAACGGTCCGGCACCGTCTCAAGCTTGATGCGCTTGTTCGGATTGATCGTCGTCAGCTCTTCGAAGGCGCGCAGCCCCTGGTACTTCGTCGGCTCGCCGCCGTTGATCTGAAGCAGTTTTGTTAACTGCGGCCCGCGATTGCCACGCCGTGTTTCGCCGTAAATCCACATGCCATCGCGCAAGCCAAAGCGGCGCACGATGTCCGGCGTCACGAAAATGTCCTGCTGCGCCTGGACGAAATTGCGCTTGGGATCGCGGAGAAAACCAAACCCTTTCCCGGAGATCTCGATGATGCCTTCGCCAAACTCCGGTTCGCCCTGTTCGACCGGCTCACCTTCGGCCGGCGCACCTTCGGCATTTTCGGCTTGTTGTTCCCCGCTCGTACTATCGTTGTTGTAGTTCCCCCCGAAGCGATCGTTCGAGTAATCGGAATTGAAATTGCGACGTCGCGGAAACCTGCGCCGCGGCCTGCGATGCCGCTCGCGTTCCGGTCGCGCTTCGACCTCAGTACGCTGTTCGGTTTCCGGTCGCGCTTCCGTCTGGATCTTTGTTTCCGTCTCCGGACGCGCCCCGGCTTCGTGGTTCTCGTTCTCTTGGCTCATAATGAATTTGCCCGTGCGCCGGCGGGTTGGCAGCGCCCGGTTAGATCACGCCGGCAATTTGGCCAGCACCTGCTCAGGAATTTCTAAATTTGAATAGACGTTCTGCACGTCATCGTCGTCCTCGAGCGCGTCACACAAGCGCAAGACCTGTTGCGCCAGCGCGTCGTCGCCGAGCGTGATTGTGGTATCGGGGATGAAGGTAAACTTTTGGCTCTCGGTGGTGACGCCCGCGTTCCTGAGCGCCTCAGCTACAGCGTAGAGCTGATCGGGAGCAGTGAGTACAACATACGCATCCTCCTCCGTTGTCAACTCCTCCGCGCCCGCTTCGAGTACCAGCTCCAACACGCGATCCTCCTCTGCGCCGTCACGCGGCACGATGATCTGCCCCTTGCGATGGAACATGTAGGAAACGCTCCCACTCGAGGCCAGGTTGCCGTGGTTCTTCGTGAAAATGCTCCGCACTTCCGCAGCGGTGCGGTTTTTGTTGTCCGTCGCCGTTTCCACGATCAACGCTACCCCGCCCGGCGCGTAACCTTCGTAGACAATCTCCTCGAAATGCGCCGCGTCATTGCCTTCGCCCGTGCCTCGTTTGATTGCGCGCTCGATGTTATCGTTCGGCATGCTGGCGGCGCGCGCTGCCAGTACTGCACTGCGCAGCCGCGGATTACCGCCGGAATCGCCCCCGCCGCTTTTCGCCGCGATCGTGATTTCCTTCGAGAGCTTCGAAAAAATCTTTCCGCGTTTCGCGTCAATAGCGCCTTTGAAGCGCTTTACTTTCGACCACTTGCTGTGTCCCGCCATAATTGTGCGGAGTAGTTAATGTAAGAGTCGCCTGACCGGATTACCGCTAAGAAATTTCGGACGAGTGCGAGAACTCCGAAGAGGCGGACTGACCCAGCAATTCAACGGCACTTCTTACGGTTTGTCAATGGAAGTTGCTGTCCGATGTAGAGGCGGCTGTTCTCAGCCGCATCGTGTGCCTGGCCCGACCGCGTGCGGGTGAGGACACCCGCCGCTACAACTCGTCATCCCAAGCGAATGCTAGGGATCCCGTGGCGACCCTTTACGGTAACTTCGCGGCATCCCTTGACTCCGCTCTCGCTTCGCTCAGGATGACATCTGTCAATCACGCTGCCACCGCTGCCGCTGCCCGCTTTCGTTGCGTCGCATCCAAAATCCGCTTCCGCAATCGCAGCGATTTCGGCGTCGCCTCCACGTACTCATCCGCATCGATGTACTCGATTGCCCTTTCCAGGCTCAGCTTCAGGGGCGCCTCCAGCTGAATGCCCTTGCCTTCCCCCTGGCTGCGCATGTTGGTGAGATGTTTGGCCTTGCACGGATTCACCGGCATATCTTCCGGCCGGGCGTTCTCGCCCACGATCATCCCGGTGTAGATTTCCTCCTGCGGCCCCACGAACAATCGACCGCGCTCCTGGATGCTATTCAGCGCATACGCCGTACTCGTGCCGGTTTCCATCGACACCATCACGCCGCGATTGCGTCCCGCGATCTCCCCCTTGTATCGCGCGTACTCTTTGAACAGATGACTCATCAAACCTTCCCCGCGCGTCAGGTTCACCAGATCAGTTTCAAAGCCGATCAGTCCGCGTGTCGGAATCACGGCTTCCATCGAAACGCGGTTCGCGTGATGATCCATGGCCGTCACTTCGCCCTTTCGCCCGGCGAGCGATTGCATCACGTCACCAACATTCTCGCCCGGTACTTCGACGTACAGATTCTCGATCGGTTCCAGCAGCTCACCGTTTTCGCCTTTGTTGAAAATAACTTCCGGCCGCGAGACCATTACCTCGTAGCCTTCGCGTCGCATTTGCTCGACGAGGATCGCGATCTGCATCTCGCCACGCGCGTTGATCTCGAACGCGCCGGCCGTTTCCGTATCACTTACTTCGAGACAAACATTCGTGCGCGTTTCACGCACCAGCCGCTCCTTGATGTGGCGCGCAGTCACAAACTTCCCTTCGCGCCCGGCAAATGGCGAATCATTCACCAAAATGCGCATCCGGATCGTTGGCGGATCGATGTCCACGAACTGCAACGGCGCGCGTTCCTCCCGGTCAGTCAGCGTTTCGCCAATGAAGACTTCTTCAAAACCGGTCAGTCCGATGATATCGCCGCCGCCAGCATGCTCGATCTGCACCTGCTGCAAACCGGAATAGGTAAACAGCGCCGTCACCGTAGCGCGTTCACGCGCTCCATCACGGTGAATGCAGATCATTGAATCGCCGACGTTGACCCGGCCGCTGATGATCCGCCCGATCGCAATGCGCCCAAGGTAATCGCTGTAATCGAGATTTGAGACGAGCATCTGGAAGAAGGGTGCGTCGGAAATCTGCGGTGGCGGGACATGTTTCACGATCGCTTCGAAAAGCGGCGTCATATCTTCGTTATTTTCGTGCAACTCGCGCAGGGCGAAACCTTCCTTCGCGCTCGTGTAAACGACGGGGAAATCGAGCTGCTCGTCGTCAGCTTTCAACTCGACGAAGAGATCGAACACCATGTCGAGTACTTTGTGCGGTCGCGCGTTCTCGCGATCGATTTTGTTGATGACCACGGTCGGCTTGGCCTTGTTCTCGAGCGCTTTTCGCAGCACGAACCGCGTCTGCGCCTGCGGCCCATCGTGCGCGTCCACCACCAGCAACACACCGTCCACCATTTTCATGATGCGCTCCACTTCGCCGCCGAAATCGGCGTGCCCGGGCGTATCGACGATGTTGATCCGATAACCGTTCCATTGAAACGAGGCGTTCTTCGCCCGAATAGTAATCCCTTTCTCGCGCTCGAGATCCATCGAATCCATGACGCGCTCCTCCACCTTCTGATTGGAGCGAAAGGTGCCGGATTGCCGCAGCAATTGATCGACCAGCGTCGTCTTGCCGTGATCGACGTGCGCAATAATGGCGATGTTGCGAATGTTATCCATTGTCATCCCAAGCGGAGCAAAGCGCAGCCGAGGTATCTCTGACCAGTCGCTGCCGGTACTAGAGGTTCCTCGATTCCGCTCGGCTGCGCTCGCAATGGCAGTGGACTCAGCGTTACTTACAGCAGCAGGCGATGCGCCCGCCGTGAAAAGGTCACCAATATCCAGCAGCTTTGCCCCCGGTCAATGTTACTCTGTCGAGTACAAAAAGATCGCCCGGGTTTCCCCGGGCGATCTCTTGCTTTGCTTGCTGCCTGCGACGCTACTGGAGAGGCGCTACCACCGCCTGCTGCTCGTTGATGAACCCGAACCCATCAAGGACAGAATAGCCGCTGCCGAGACGGTTCTTAATCGTGCCGCTGAAGGTCGAGCCATCCCCGAGCGTACCGGAAAACGCCATTCCATCGTTGGTTACCGTCCCTTCCGGAATCAGAACGCCGCCGCCGAAAAGGTCGGCGCTATATTGCGCCGAGGTGCTGCCGGCGACAGGCGTATGAGCAGTACTCTCGACGACAGAACTATGCTGCACACCTCGCCCAACAGTGAAGCGCAGGATCTTGCCGCCGGTGAAATTCCCGCTCGCTGAGCTCAACGTCATGGTCCAGTACTGACTGGTGCCGTTCGAAGGCGCCGGTGCGAGGTTGCTGTAAACGGCGCTCACGTCGCCTGAAGCAAGTCCCACCGAACCAGTGCCGAAGGTAAACGCCTTCGTGCTCGGCATAAACACCAAGCCGGGATAGACATTGCTGAAGTATGCGTTGTTCGTATCGAGGCCGTTGTTGCCGCAGGTCACGCAGCCACCCGTTGCTGCGGTGCCAGCCGGATTGAAGCTCAGGCTGGTAATGTAACTGGAGCCGGAGTACGCCACCGCGAACGAGTTAGTATCGTTGAGGCCGGTCCCGGTATTCGACTCATTGTCACTGCTGATCGTAATCGCAATTTTATCGCCGTTGCTGGCGCGAGCGCTACCGCTCGAGTAGTTCGGATCGAGATCGTGCACGAACGTGCTGCTGTGTAGCAGTGTCATCATCTGCGCCGGAGTCACGCTGCGATAGCCACCGTGGGCTTCCAGTACAAGCAATGCGCAAGCCGCAGCATGCGGTGCCGCCGCGCTGGTGCCGGAGAAGTTCGCAGCGGCATCATAATCCGATGTCGAATCGCTGCCGAGTCCCGCCAGGCCTTCGTTCACGGAGATGTTCGCCGCATCCGCGGCAGCGATGCCGGGCTGGAGACGAACCTCAGGTGTATCGAAGCGATTCTGATTGCTGTCGAAGTAGACCGTCACCGGACCGGGTGAGGTGAAGTACTCAGGAACGTTTGGCCGGAACACGCTGTAAGCCGCTGTGCCGTTGCAACCATTAGCCATGGCATGCCCGCCGGTGGTCACGGTGTTGTAGGTGAAGTATTTAGCTGGGCCGTAACCGGAGCGACCGTTAGCCGGGAGCAGATAACGAATATGATCCGCGACATTTGGGCCGGTGGGCGTGTTTGAGCGGGCGAGCACGTACTGGACCTGTTTTCCGCTCGAGTAATTCGTGTAGCCAAGCTCAATCGGCTCGTTGCTGGCAAGATTGTTTGTCGTCAACGAACTGCCGCTGATGTAAGCGCCAGTCGTACTGAAGACAAGCAGGTTCCAATCCGAACCGACGTAGCTGGTAATGGTAGCCAGATTGACCGTGAGGTTAAATGTTCCGGTAGTAGTGCCGTAACGGCCAACGATGATCTGGTATTGTCCGGTGAAAGGAGCCACGAAATTCACCGTCTCATCGACCCCGGTGTCTTGCACGAGTAAGGTATTGCCGCTGGGATCGATGATGGTGATGATTGCATCGAGAGTGCCGCTGGTCGCCATTTCGACGACCTGGTAGCCCTGGCCGGCGGTGAACTGCGGCAACGGCGGAGTGCTTGACCCGTTGAAGGTCGCCGTTTTTTGAGTCGAGGAGATGGTACCGCTGTTCGCGTAAATTTGCCCGCCGACACTCTGGATGCCCCCATTCTGATCGTAGGGATCATTCCATTGCAAAATGGTGGGCACGGTATTGTTCGCCGCGATGTTGACCGTTTGGGCAATGTCTAGCCCGTTCGGGTTGAAATTATGAAATCCGCCAGCGTAAAGGTTCGCCGGCACGCCGGTGAGATTGATGTTTGTGCCAGCGAGCGCGCTGTTCGTCGCCGCGGTCAAGCCACTGCCATTGGGCACGACGCGAATCTCGGATTCGTAGCCGTTGGTGCCAATGTCGTTTGCGGCGGACGAAAAATAGTGAACACCCGCAGCTGCCACATCGTTCACACCCGCGCCGATGATGCCATCCTCATAAAATGGCTCGTCGAAATAGCCGACGTCATCGCAAATCACGTCTGCGGCGAAACCCTGCGAGCTTGCGTTCGGGAAATCGGGGCTGTTGATTCCGGCTAATCCGCGGATCACGTTCGCGAAGCTGACTTCACCTTCATCAGCCGTGCCGAAGCCGACGCGCGCTTTCGGCGCCATGTGATACACGATCTGGCACATGCCGCGCCCTTCATCATCGCTCGTGTTGCTCGAGAGATCGTCCAGCAACACGAAAACCGGTGTGGTATTCCCGACCGGATTACTGCCACTCCCGGGCAAGTCATTATTGGTGACATCGAGCGATGCTGGATGCGCGGTGTTTGCGGCGAAGCTGTTTGATATACAGGCGATGCTCAAACCCGAGCCTTCATAATCGACGGGGGCGGAGGGATTATAGTACTGGTTCACTTGGTCAACACGATGCTGAACCACCCCTTGATCAAAGAAGGTGCCGAGATTTGGGTACACCTGGCCCGGGGTAGCATTTGGTGGGGGCGGCAGAAGCAGCTTGTGTAATGTGGCGGTGATCGACGGCGGCTCGACAGGGGCGCGGTTATGCCGCGGCTTGAGCTCGAGGATGACGGAGCGCACCCCGCGAGTACCAGCGAGCATCGGCACATCATCCGTGGAGACGAGCGCGTTCATCACGCCGACGTTCCGGTACTTGGGATCGATTGATGTAACTGTTACGCCTGGCAGGCGGGTCGAGAGCAGGGCCACGAGCTCGTCTGGTTTCAGAGCTCCGGTGAGATTAATGCGCACCAGCAGTCGGCCTTGGGCATCACTGAGGGCGAGTTGAGCCATGCCAGCGGTGGCTTGGTCAGTGTACTGCTGCCCGTTAAATGTGACGGTGTTTATGCGCTTGTTCTGCGCTTTGGCCGTCTTGATGGCGACGTTGCTCGCGACGAGTTTATCGAGACCGTTGCCTAGGTTCTCCGGCACCGGCTTCGCCAGCAGTGGGTTCAAAATAATGCCGAGCGTGGCGACAAAGAATGCGCTGCGGAGGAGGTGTTTCATTGATTCATTACGGATAAGGTTTCCTGAGATGATTAAATGTTGGTGCGAGCAGCGCGGCGTTTCCGTACCCAGCCGGCGAAGAAAACTCCACCAGCGAGCGAAAGCAGAATGGATGACGGTTCGGGGACGGTGGTGATGTCGATCTCGTAGTTCCCGCTCTGCGCGAAAGAGGCAAAGCTATCGAAGTTTGAGAACACCCCCGGGTTGATGCCCAACGCCGGACCGCGCACCGCTTTCGGATCAGAGTTCGTGGCGAAAACGAGCTGGTTATTAGAATTCACCGGTTCATTTCCTGAGAGGCTGATACCGATCAGGTACGTCCCGGCTGAAAGCGACATCGTGAAGGGCGTGTTCGCCGGCAGACGCGACTGCACCGTGGCGCCGGTGGCATCATCGTTGCAATAAATGGGTGCGCCGTTGCTCTTGAAGAGGAAGAGCTCGGTATCGAGACCCCCGGCGCCCCCGCTGGCGCTGGTGAGAGCATTGATGGTCGAGAACTGTACTGTGGAAGGTGAGTTGAGCGTGAGGGAAAACACGTCAGCGTCATTGATTCCGCTAATGCTGCCGAAGATCATTGACGTCGTCCCGATGATGTTCGGTTGAGTGATACCTGTGTTTTGCGCGGTGCCGGGTGTTTGGCCGGCATCGCCTATCTCAGTATAAACCTGCGCGTGCACAGACGCGGCAGCCCAGAAGAGTACGGCAGCTATAGCTAGGCGGCGGAATGTATTTTGATGCATGGATGTGAGCTTTAGAATTGAGGGTTGTTTTTGCGTTTCCGCGTGGTCGGAAGGCCTATCCAAGCCGAACCCGGGTCACGACGAATGCGGGCGAGTGTGGGTGAAGCTGATTTGCACGTCAAGCATTTTTGTAGGTCAAAGCCCCTAATTTTTTACATATCTTATCTTACATCAACGAGAGCCGCTCGTCTGACCGTGCTTCCGCCGTGAGCAACGCTCCCTCCGGGAAACACGCCGGCAAATCGCGCCCGCA
>JAFASN010000053.1 GCA_019244415.1 Verrucomicrobiota bacterium
CGCGCTCCCACCACTTGGAGAGCAACAGCGCATCGTTGCCGAGGTGGAGCGTCGTCTTTCCGTGATTAATGAACTGCAAGACCTGAGCGCTGTCGAGTTGCAGCGCGCCGCCGGATTACGGCAATCGCTGCTGGGGCGCGCATTCTCTGGCGACCTTGACGCCGACGCGGCAACATGTTCAACTGAACATCTGATGTCTACCGGCCTCTGACATGGCCGAGATCCGCTTCCGCGATCCGGTTCATAATTTCATCCGCTTCGGACTCGAAGAGGTTCGCCTGATCAATCTGGACGTCCTGCAGCGGCTTCGTGGGATTCGTCAGCTCGCTATGGCGTCGCTCGTATATCCGGGCGCGCTTCATACGCGTTTCGATCACACGCTCGGCGTAGCGCACGTAGCGGGCGAAATGGCCGACGCCCTTGGTCTTGATCCCGAAGAGCGCACGTTTGTCCGGCAAGCAGCGCTCCTTCACGACATCGGACACGGTCCATTCAGTCACGTGTCCGAATACGCGCTCGATCGCTTCGCCGATCGGTCTGCTCTCGCTCCCGATCAGAAGAAGGAAAAAATCCACGAAGTCATCACTGGCTACCTCATCCGGAACCACGAGACAATCGTCCAGCGGCTGGGGAAGGAGACATGTGATCGCGTCGCTCAGCTGCTCGCGGAAGGCGTAGGTGATCCGGTGCTTCGCACCATTGTGTCCGGGCCGCTCGATTCTGACAAACAGGACTACCTTTTACGTGACAGCCTGTATGCAGGAGTCAATTACGGTGTCTACGACATCCATCAGCTTCAACGATCGCTGGTCTGCGAAAAGCTAGCTGATGTTAAGGAATTGATGATCCGCGCAGACGGTGTTCACGCCGTCGAGCAGTTCGTAATGGCGAAGTATTACCTCACGACGATGCTGTACCGCCATAAGATTCGTCAGGTCACAGACCAAATGATTATCCGCGCCATCGTGCTTGGAATTGAGTCGGATAACAACAAAGAACTTACGAAGCTATATCGCTTCGAACCAAAACCGAAGTTCTACGAAAACTACCTAAAGTGGAATGATGCGAAGTTCCTCGACCGCTTTGGTGAAAGCGGCAAACAGGGAGCGAAATGCACGACATTAATTCAGCGTCTGATCAAACGCGCGCTCCTGAAACGCGTCTTTTACGCGCCGGTCAAAGAGTTCGAAGCGGACGCCAAAGAGCGCCTGATGTCCATCGAACACCCGGACAACCAATCCACGCGCAATGAAATCGAATCCGAGATTGCCAAAGCTCTTTCGAAACAGTTCAACGCGACCGTCGAACCAGAGTTCACAATTCTTCACACTTATCAAATCAAGTCTGTTCGCGAATCCTCCCGGAACGATGAAGCGAGCATTCTTGTCGCAAAGCCGGGAAGAATGCCGGGGAAGTTCGATGACGAATCAGTCCTCTTCTCGTCGATAAACGAGCGCCTTTCGGACGAATACGTCGAAGTCTACGCCCCCGTGGCGTGGTCTGACCCCGCCGAGAGAGCGCGACATCTCAACGCGATCACGCCAGTCTTGAAAGAAATAATAACAACGCACGCCCGCTCCATCCACCTAACGATGAAACTATGAACCCCTACGACATTGTTCACCTGACACTCCATGCCTTTGGAGGCCACATTGAAGGCCGAACAAAGCTTCAAAAGACGCTTTACTTTGTAGGAGTCTTTACCGACTCAGTTCGTGATCTCGGATACCGCCCTCACTTCTATGGACCGTATTCCGACTTAGTTACCGCGGCCGTTGCGCGGCTCAAATCACTCGGATTCGTAACAGAAACGACTCTCGGTAGCGGCGCGATAGGCGAAGGCGGTTTTGAGATCGCACGTCACGACTTCCATCTCACCGACGAAGGGAAGCGGATTGCGCAGGAGAAAGCAACTCGCAATCCCGAAGCGTGGTCCAAACTAAAAGATGCTGTCGATCGTGTGAAGGAGGCCGGCCAGATAGACTATATGCGTATGTCGGTAGCCGCTAAGACTTATCACATGTTGAGCCTGAAGGGCAAAGAAGCTACTCCGCAAGAGCTTAGTGAGTCGGCTCGATCGTTAGGATGGGAAGCGAAGCCTCACGACATCGAGCAATCTGTCTCTTACCTTCAGAAGCTAGGACTCGTAACGGTAACAGCGTAGCGTGAATCACTCGACTGGCGTTGTCCAGAAACTCTGGAACTACTGCCACATCCTTCGCGATGATGGTCTCTCCTACGGTGATTACGTCGAGCAGCTAACGTTTTTGCTCTTTCTGAAAATGGCGGACGAGCAGAGTCGGCCGCCGTTCAACAAGAAATCGCCGATTCCGGAGAAGTATTCGTGGCCTGAGCTATTGAAGCGCGACGGCGATGAACTGGAGATCCATTATCGCCACACGCTCGAAGAACTCGGCAAAGAACCGGGACTGATCGGCGTCATCTTTCGCAAGGCGCAAAACAAAATCCAGGACCCGGCGAAGCTGCGCCGGTTGATCGCTGACCTGATCGACAAGGAAGAATGGTCGTCGCTCGATACCGACGTGAAAGGCGACGCTTACGAAGGGCTCCTGCAAAAGAACGCTGAGGACGTGAAAGGCGGCGCGGGCCAATACTTCACTCCGCGTCCGCTCATCCGCGCGATCGTAGATGTGATGCAGCCGCAGCCGTCCGAAGGTGCGAGCCGCACCGGCGCTTCATTTACGATCTGCGATCCTGCGTGCGGCACCGGGGGTTTCCTTCTCGCGGCGCACGATTTCATCCGCAGCAATAACAAGCTCGATAAGAAGCAGCTCACATTTCTGAACACGGAACAACTACGGGGAGTCGAGCTGGTCGACAGCGTCGCGCGGCTCTGTTGCATGAACCTCGTCCTTCACGGCATCGGGGCCCAAGCTGGGCAGGCACCTGACGCGACGCACGTGCCGGTGATGGTGAAGGACGCGCTCGCCGGCAAACACGGCGAATACGAGATGGTGCTAACCAATCCGCCATTCGGAAAGAAGAGCAGCGTCACGATCGTCAACGAAGCCGGCGACGAAGAGAAACAATCGCTCGTCGTGCATCGCGACGACTTCTGGGCCAGCACCAGCAACAAACAGCTCAACTTCCTCCAGCACGTCTTCACCATCCTTAAGCAGCACGGCCGCGCCGCGATCGTGGTCCCCGACAACGTCCTCTTCGAAGGCGGCGCGGGTGAGACCGTCCGCCGTGAACTACTCAAGCAAGCCGACGTTCACACCTTGCTTCGCCTGCCCACCGGCATCTTCTACGCCCAAGGCGTCAAGGCCAACGTCCTTTTCTTCGATCGCAAACCCGCAGCCGAAAAGCCATGGACTGACAAGCTCTGGATTTACGATCTCCGCACCAACAAACACTTCACGCTCAAAGAAAACCCGCTCAAGCGCAGTGACCTTGATGATTTCGTGAATTGCTGGTTCGGTGTAGAGGCGGGTGTCTCACCCGCAGGAGGGAAGGCTCCGACCGGCGGCTCTGCGGGTGGGGACACTCGCCTCTACAATGGAAACCGACACCACCGAAAGCAATCCGAGCGCTTCAAGAGCTTCACCTACGAAGAGTTAACCAAGCGCGACAAGCTCAACCTGGACATATTCTGGCTTAAAGACGAAAGCCTCGAGGATAGCGCCAATCTCCCGCCGCCCGACGTCATCGCGCAGGAGATCGTTGAAGATTTGCAGGCTGCACTTGCGCAGTTTGCAGAGATTGCCACTGATTTGAAAAAGCCATCGCGCCTCAATTGATTCGCTTCTTCCCAGTCGCTCACCCTCTGGGCTTCCCGTCCATGTCGCCCGTTCCCACGAACTCCATTGTCGAAGACCTGCAAGCGGCTCTGGCGCAATTTGCGGAGATCGCGAACGATCTCACAAGGTGAGTCTTGCGTGGCTCGAACGAATGCTCGCAACGATCTCAAGAACGGCGGTGCTTAACATTAGAGTCTCGCTTTCGGGGCAATTCGCACGTTGCAATGACCGCGAAATCGAGTCTGCGAGAAACAATGCGAGATGGGACAGTGCGCCGTCACTGAGTGACCCGGACCAGAAATGAAACATCTACGGTGATTTGATGTTCGCGCACGTTACGGTCCTTTTTTCCATGATCTTCGCGCTCGCGTTGACGCACGTCTTCGCGACGGCGTCCACGCTGATTCTCGAGCGGAAGCGGGTGCGCTATTCCGGCCTGCTTACAGCGACAATGATTAACTCGTCGCTCGGCGTCATCGTTAACTGGCTTTTCCTTTGGCAGCTGGAAGACATCAAGCATTGGTCGGTAGGGGAGGTGCTGCTTCAGCTCAGCTGGGTCGTTCCGCAGTACTTTACCTGTTCTCTGCTCGCGATGCCCTGCGGCGACGGCGAGCTGCTTCACATGCCCGAGTTCTATGAGCGACAGCGCCCGGTGATTTACTCGGCTTACCTGATCCTCTTCGTAATGGCGATGACGGAGAACTACGCCGACCGGCACAATCTTGAGGGTTGGAAACCTAACGAGTGGATCGGGGCCGATCTTCTCGTTCTCGTCATGTTCATCTGTTCCGTCGTAGCTGGTTGGGCAAAACCGCGCTGGCTTCAATGGCTCGCCATTGCCGCCATGATACTCGAGAACGCCTGGTTCCTCGTTTCCTACACAATCACCTGAGGCAAACACCCCGCCGAATCGCAGCCGGGCTGGGGCGGTGGAATGCGGAACGCGAAGTTCGAATCGCGGAATTAGGGGTGTTTTTGAACGCGGACCGCGGAATTCGGAACGCGAAGTGTGGGTGTTTTGAACGCGAAACGCGAAATTCGAAACGCGAAGTGTCGGATTGATCAGCCGGCCGGTGAAAACCGCGCACCGGGCGAGCGATATAGGCGCATCGTCGGCATACTACCAAAGTAGTAGGCGCTGTAGCACTGCTGCTGCTCCTTTACGCGCCGTTGCGCCGGAATGAGCCGGGTGGTTCGCACACCGGCGCGACGTTAACCAAACCTAACAAACAACAAACAGATGAGAACGAACAAAACGTATGGCAGCTAACCCCATCCCCACCAACGCGGCCCAGGTAATCGGGCTGGCTAACAAAATGCATGCTGGACTACTCCAGTATGCCACACCGCTGAACATTAAGCAGATTACCGCTGCTGAGCTTCAGGCGGAGATTGACGCGTTTGTCGCCGCTGACGGCGAGTTCAACGCGGCGCGCAGCAACACGCTGGCGGCTTCGCAATCCTTCCGGGGCGCGATGCGCGACCTCGGAAGCTGGTTGCAGGAGACGCGCAATGTGCTGGCTGCGCGCTTCGGCAGCCGCTGGTCCACCATGTGGGCGCAGGCGGGCTTCATTGATAGCAGCACGCAAGTGCCTGCGCGCACGCAGGAGCAGCTCGGTCTGGCCTTGAGCCTGGTCGGGTTCTTCACCGCTAACCCGGGATTCGAAGTGGAGTCCATGGGAGTGACGGCGGCCCAAGCGACCGCTTTGCGTGACAGCGCGATGAACGCGCAGCAAGCGCTAGCGACAGCGGCTGTGACGCAGAAGCAGAAAGGCGACGCGGATACCGCAGCGTCTGATGCACTCATCTCAGGGATGCGCACGGTGATCAAGGTTGTGGGCGAACTGCTGGGAGCGGATGATCCGCGCTGGCTCGCCTTCGGCCTCAACATGCCGGCGGCGGACACGACGCCGAGCCAAGCGGTGAACGTGAGCGCTTCGCTCGATCCGAGCGGCGCGATCGTGGTGCAGTGCGATGCCGTGGCGCTGGCGACGCGTTATCGCTGGCGGATGCAGCGAGTGGGAATCGATGTCGATTACATGCTGGCCGCGAGATCTCTCGAGCCCCTGGCGTTCATCAAGGGCGTTTTGCCGGGACAAACGGCGAACATCATCGTGCAGGCGGTGAACGGCCAGGCGCAAGGCGTGGCCAGTGATCCGATCCAGTTCACGATGCTGTTGCCGGTGAAGGCGGAGCTTGCGGCCGTGAAGACAGCGGAAGCTCCGGTGCCGCAAGTAACGGGTGCGTTTGAGACAAACGGCTCGAACGGCAACCGTAACGGGCACGCCGATCTCGTTCCGTCACGACCCTGAGTTGAACGAACTGTAGCCGGCGGTCATGAACGCCGGTTGCAGATTCGGCAGAGGGGCAGGGACCTCCTTTTATGGCGAAGACTTAACGCCGCGGACTGCGGCGCTAGAACTCGCGATCGAGAAGAAAGTTTGCCAGCCCGCGCAAAGCTTCGGCGCGATGATCGAAGTCTGCGATGGCTTTGCGCGCGCTTGATGTGAGCCGGCGAGCTTCGGCGCGGGAAGCCTCCAGCCCGATCACCGCCGGATAAGTAGCCTTGTGCGCGACCAGGTCCTTGCCCGCGCTTTTCCCGAGCTTCTCGGTCGTCTGTGTCACATCGAGAATGTCGTCGATCACCTGAAACGCGAGGCCGAGCGCGCGGCCAAAGCTGGTGATGGCGCGGAGCTGTTTCTCGTTAGCATTCGCGCTCATTGCGCCGAGGCGCAGCGACGTCGTGATCATAGCGGCCGTTTTGTTTTCGTGAATGTATCGAAGCTCTTCGCGCGATACCTTTTTCCCTTCTGCTTCAAGATCGGCCACCTGGCCGGCGATGAGCTTGCGGCTGCCGGCAGCGACGGCGATCTCGCGCAGGATGTCATTCATCGAGTACCGCCGCGTGGGCTTGGCGCGCGCGGCGATCTCGAAGGCGACGGTGAGCAATGCGTCACCGGCCAAAATAGCGATGCCGTTGCCAAAGACCTTGTGGCAGGTAGGACGGCCGCGCCGAAAATCGTCGTTGTCCATGCTCGGCAGATCGTCGTGCACGAGTGAGTAGGTGTGGATGCATTCCATGGCGCAGGCGAGGGGAAGCGCATGGGCGAATTTCCCGCCGCAAGCTTCCGCGGCAGCGAGCGTGAGGATTGGCCGCAGCCGTTTGCCTCCTGCGAAAAGCGAGTACCGCATCGCCTTATGAATAGTCGCCGGCGCGACATTCTCCTTCGGCAAATACCGATTGAGCGCGCAATCAACAGCACGCCGCCGTACAGCTAGATAGGCATCAAGATTCATTTTCGCTCGGTCGAGAATACTTGTGGAAGCAACAGGAGCGCAGGGAAAAGTACGTGCGTCGGCGCGCCACGTTTATTTTGGCCGGTGTTGATGGCGAATATTCGCGAATCATTGCCGCGTTCATCCGATGTTCTCGGCCGTTTCGGTGAACTCGGCTGGTCTTACGCGCATGGCGAAAAAGGCGCCGCTGAGGAGGACGGCGGCGCTGAGGAGTTGCGCGAAAGAAAGGCGCTCGTGAAAAAGGAAAGATGAAAGGAGCAGCGCACCGAGCGGGGAGAGGAGCTGGAGGGTTTGTGAAAGCGCGACGCCGAGCTCCTGGATGGCTACGTAGTAGAGTACGTGCGCCATGGTGATGCAGGTAACGGCCGAGATGACCAGGATCAGGTTAACCAGCCAGCTCACGTGCACCGGAGTAGCGATGTTTCCAAAGGCGCAGGTGAGGGGAAGTAGCAGCGTGGACGTGATGAAGCTCACCAGCCCAAAGCTGCGGATGGAGCCGAGGCGCGCTGCGGGGCGTTTCACCAAGGTACCGTAAAGCGCCCAGCAAAACGTGGAAGTGAAAGCGATGAGCATCCCGCGCAAGGCAAGGTGACCCACATTTGTGCCGGGCTGAAACCAGAAAACGCCGACCGCGCCGCACAACCCGAGTACGGTGCCGAGTTGAAATCGCCACTGGCGCACAATGTGTCGCTCCTCGGGGAAAAATACGAGCGCGAGCAGCGCGGTCACGATTACAGACGAGCGTGCGAATATCGCGTAAACCCCGGGCCCAATGTAGAAGAGAGCTACCGTCTGCGTGATTTGGTGGACGGTGTTCGGAATCGAGGGAATAAGACAGAAGCCGAACGCGCGCCAGTCCAGCCGGGGTCCGCCGCGTTTGATTCGCAGCGCCACGAGCGGGGCAATGCATAAGCAGGCGACGCTGTAGCGGTAGAAATTCTGCGCCCAGACATCGTAATAGCGCAGCAGGTAATATTGGAAAAGCGAAGGCAGCGACCAGATGATCACGGTGGAGAAGACGGCGACGTAGCCGCGCGAAAGTACGGAAGAACGTTGGTGAAGGCGCGCGGCGTTCATGATTTTGCTGGTCAATGCAACTCGGATTGCGCAGATAATTCGCGCGAGGAGAACACATGACCATTTTAAAACATCAAGCGAGAAGAGTGGCGGCGGTAATCGCGCTCATTTTGGCGGCGGCGACGGTGCAGGCCAAACCGACCGAATCGAACAGCCACGTGAACAAAGGGATTCAATTCGCCCAGCAGAAGCAATTCGACCAGGCGATCCAGGAATTTACCACAGCGATCGAGGCGAGTCCGAAGAACGCCACGGCTTACATTAATCGTGGCATGGCCTACCGCTCCGAGCAGAAATTTCCAGAGGCGATGGCTGATTTTAGCAAAGCAATCGAGATCGCGCCAAACGATGAAATGGCGTACTTCCAGCGAGGCGAAACGTATCACATACAGAAGCAATTCACGGAAGCGATCAACGACCTGAGCAAGGCGATTGAGCTTAAGCCGGACGATCCGCTGGCCTGGCGATTCCGCGGTTTCGTCAACCTCAGCCACGATATGTTCGACGCGGCAATAACTGATCTCAACAAGGCCCTCGAGTTGCAGCCGAACGATCCTGACGCCTACCGCTGGCGTGCCGCGGCTGATCGCGGGTTGAAAAAGTACAACGAGGCGATCGCCGATTACTCGAAGAGCCTCGAGATAAAGCCTGACCCGGACACTTTCGCGAAGCGCGGCTACACCTATGTGACGTATTTGCAGGAGTACGAAAAGGGAATCGCTGACTACGAGCAGGCGCTGAAGTTGAACCCGAACGACTATGACACGCAGCAGCGGCTGCAATATGCGCGCAGCGCGCTCGCGGCGAAAAATGCGCCGCCGCCCACGCCTACGCCGACCCCCACTCCGGCTCCGGGATTGATGACGCCGATGAACATCGGTATCGGGCTGGCCGCGTTGCTCGTACTCGTCGTGATCATCTTTGCGCTGACGCGGCGGCGTTCAGTCGATAGCCAAGGTGAGCCGCGAAGCGGGAGAATTCAATAGTACGGCGGTTTCGGCCGGCCACTTCATCGCTTAGATTCCCGAAAGGGGCCGTACTCGGGCTTGACGAATTTGCTTTGACAGCCCCGGGCTCGCTGTTAGCTTTCCGCTCGCTTTTTGCCGGAACGAAGCGGTCGTTCTCAGCTGGTGACTCTGGGGCTTTTGCTTCTCTGGCGGAAAAGCGTGACCGGTTTGCCCATGTAGCTCAGTTGGTAGAGCACGTCCTTGGTAAGGACGAGGTCACCGGTTCAATCCCGGTCATGGGCTCCAGCGAAGTGAGCCCGGCCACAAAATTAACGAGACGCAGTTTAGTTATAGAAGGACAACGACAATGGCCAAGGAAGCATTTAAACGCGACAAGCCGCACGTAAACGTCGGCACCATCGGACACGTAGATCACGGCAAGACAACTTTAACCGCGGCGATCACTAACGTGCTCTCAAAAAAGGGCATGGCTGAAGCGCGCGCCTACGATTCCATCGATAACGCGCCCGAGGAAAAGGAACGCGGCATTACCATTAATACCGCTCACGTTGAGTACCAGAGCGACAAGCGCCACTACGCCCACGTCGATTGCCCCGGGCATGCTGACTACGTCAAGAACATGATTACCGGCGCGGCGCAAATGGACGGCGCCATCCTGGTGGTGAGCGCGGCCGACGGTCCCATGCCGCAGACGCGCGAGCACATTCTGCTTGCCCGGCAGGTAGGTGTGCCGGCGATCGTCGTCTTTCTCAACAAGGTGGACATGGTCGATGATCCCGAGCTGCTGGATCTGGTGGAGATGGAAGTGCGCGATCTGCTCACGCAGTACGAATTTCCGGGCGACAAAATTCCGATCGTGAAAGGCAGCGCGTTAAAAGCGCTCGACGGCGATGCCGAGCAGGAGAAGAACATTCTCGCGCTCGTCTCGGCCATTGACGACTACATTCCCGTCCCCGATCGGCCCATCGATCAGCCGTTCCTGATGCCGGTGGAAGACGTGTTCAACATTGAAGGTCGCGGCACGGTTGCCACTGGTCGAGTCGAGCGCGGCATCCTCAAGAAAATGGAGGAAGTCGAGATCGTCGGGATCAAAAATACCGCCAAAACTGTGGCGACTGACATCGAGATGTTCCGCAAGCTGCTGGACGAAGCGCGTGCCGGCGACAACGTGGGCGTGCTGCTCCGTGGCACTAAGAAAGAAGACATCGAGCGGGGCCAGGTCATTGCCAAGCCGGGCACGATCAAGCCACACAAGAAATTCAAGGCGGAAGTGTACGTGCTGAGCAAGGAAGAAGGCGGCCGGCACACTCCGTTCTTCACGAACTATCGTCCGCAATTCTATTTCCGCACGACTGACGTGACTGGCACGGTCAAGTTACCCGATGGAGTAGAGATGGTCATGCCAGGTGACAACGTCGCCATCGACGTGGAATTAATTACGCCGATCGCGATGGAAAAGACGATCCGGTTCGCCATCCGCGAAGGTGGTAAGACGGTCGGCGCCGGTCGCGTGAGCGATATAATGGACTGAAGATTGCCGATTGCCGAGTGGCGATTGCCGGATGAGACTAACATTGCCGTTTTCATCAAATCGGAAATCGGCAATCGCAAATCGCAAATCCCATTACGCCAGTAGCTCAATTGGTAGAGTAGCGGTCTCCAAAACCGTCGGTTGGGGGTTCGAGTCCCTCCTGGCGTGCGGAGATGGCATCCATGAATAAACTCAAAAACTTCTTCGCCGAAGTACGAGTGGAGCTCCAGAAAGCTTCCTGGCCATGGGACCCAAAGGAGCACGGGTTCAAGAGATACAAGGAACTAAGTGATTCCACTGTCGTCGTTGTTGTTGCCATGCTGCTACTTGGTGGTTACGTCGCGTTGTTTGATTTTATTCTCCTTAACGTTGTTCACTTCTTTACCCGTGTTCACTGACCAGGATAGAGCAGCTTCTCGCCTCGCATTTATCGCAACCTGCAAGGTTGCGCCACGCTAAGGACTATGGCTCAGGCACTCGCAGGGAAAGATCAATGGTTTGTTGTCCATGTGCTCTCCGGCCAGGAAAACAAGGTAAAGGAGAACATCGATAAGCGCGTCAAAACCGAGGAAATGGGCGACGTCATCTACGAAGTACTCGTGCCGACGGAACGCGTCTCGGAAATCAAGAAGGGAAAAAAGAGCGAAAGTACACGGAAGTTCTTTCCCGGCTATCTAATCGCGAACATGCATCTGCTGGATGAAAACAACCAGCTCGTGGATCGCACCTGGTACTTCATCAAGGACACTCCCGGCGTGATCGGCTTCGCCGGGACAAAGGACAAGCCGATCCCGATGCGACCTAACGAAGTCGAATCGATGCTGGCGCAGATGAAAGAGCGCGAGGAAAAGGTGAAGCCAAAGGTGAGCTTCGAAGTAGGAGAGACAGTTAAAGTAGCCGATGGACCTTTCCAAAACCAG